>DPZQ01000071.1 GCA_003536295.1 Rhodobacter sp.
GGTTGGGTATTAAGTTTTAAACGACATTTACGCCAACCAATAGGTAAAGATCTTTTCTTTTCGCCAAAGGCCCCGCCCGCTAATGCAAAAATTATAGCATTTCATGGAGATCCCAGGCCTTATAATTTGATCCAAAGAAACACTGTTTTTTGGGATAATCTGCCGCATCTCGGCAACGGACAGGTCAAATGGATGCACGATTACTGGGTTTCAAACGGCGGTAGGGTATTCTGAATTACATAACATTTTAAACTATATCGGCTCTTTATATTGCTTTAATAACTTTAGTAAGTACTTAAAAATTTTCCCAGATGTAGCCATCAATTTTTTGAAAACTGCCATTCCGTGATCTGATGATAGGCCACATCTGCGCGATATAAAATGCTAGGAAACGTGCTGTGGTTGGGCGCGTCGGGCCAGGACTGCGCCTCAAACGCCAGAGCGCTATACGGCTTCTCAGTGTCGCGCGCATCATAGACTTGCATGCCTGTTTCGGTCGTTGACATGCGCATTTTCACACCGCTTTGACCCGTTAGTTCTAACACAGGCCGCAGCACTTGTGCGGTTTGAGACAGGCAAAAATTCGTGTCAAACTCAGGGGCGTGGGCAGAGACGGGGCGCGGGGTTCGAAAGTCATATTTTGTGCCGTTGGTCGGCACGATGTCGCCTGTGGGGGTCATATGTGCAGTGGTTGGCAAAAAATTATCTGCGGCGATTTCTAATATGTGGCCCGCATAGCTGTCGGTCCCATCAAGGTTCCAATAGGAATGATTGGCAAAGTTAAAAAGTGTGGGCGCATCACTTTTAGCACTGATGGTAAGGCGCAGGCGCGCCTCGGGCAGCAGGGCAAAGGTTGCGGTGATCTGTCTGTTGCCCGGAAAGCCACCCTGCCCATCGGGCATCTCTAGGGTCAGGGTGGCGCGGTCAGGCTGCATATCTTGCAGGTGCCAAAGCTGTTGATAGCTGCCCGTTGCGCCCGAATGCAGGCAAATATTGGGGGTTTGGTTGGCCTCAAACATATGGGTTTTATCGCCAATTTGGGCCTTTGCGCCTGTGATACGGTTCACGACGGGGCCGATTATTGGGCCGTGATAGCGCATCGTATCTAAATAGGGGCCAAGGCTGGCGGACCCTTGGGTCAGCGAATAGTCAAGTTCTCCAAAACGCAGGTCTTGCAAAATAGCCCCCCAGCAAAGCAGCTTGACCGACAGTGCTCCCGCCCGCAACGTCACACGTTCAACCGCGCGCCCATCGGGGAGATGACCAAAGATTTCAACTGATTGCTGCATGGCGACCCCTTATTGTTGCCAAGCTTATCTGTGCTTACTCGGCGAGACAATCCCTAAGGGTTTGGGCGGTTTGGCGCATGAGGTTTTCGTAAAGATCAGGCATTGGTGCCAGGCCCAAACCTCCAGGATCAAGGGGAGCACCAATTTTCACCCCCGTCAGGTTGGCCAATTGCGCGCCAAGTTTTGGATCATGGCCGATTTCGGGAAAAAAGCAAACGACCTCTTGGTTTACAAAGGCTTTGTTAAGCTGAGCTACATGGGCGGCGCTGGGGCTTTGGGCGTCAATGGTGCTAACGGCATCGACCAAATTTAACCCATAGGCCTGCACTAAATATCCCAGTGCATCATGGCTGACAACAAAGCCTTTGTTCTTTATAGGCGCCAAAAGTTTGGCCATCTCCGCGTCTAACCGCACAAAGCGCACGGCCGCGGATTTGGCATTCGTCTGGTAAAAGGCACTATGTTGCGGGTCTTGGGTCGACAGGCGATCGGCAATGGTCTGCACCCATGTTTGAGCGTTTTTCAAGTCTAACCAAGCGTGCGGATCAATAGCATCTTGGGACAGTGCGGCATTGGCGGTTTCTGCATCTTCATGTGCGTCTTCATGGTCGTGCTCGTTATGCTCGGCTTGACGCAAATAAGTGCCTTGGCTTTGCAGCAGGGCCAAACTTTGTGTAGACTTATCATAGGTCGCGATTAAATCTTCCATCAAGGGCTGCATTTGGGGCCCGGTCCAAATGATCAGATCGCTTTGTGACAAAGCGCGGGCTTGCGAGGGGCGCAGCTGAAAAGAGTGGGGGTCCTGGCCTTTGTCCAGCATCAGCTCAACCTTCGCCTTATCGCCCACCACCAGTGTGACCAAGGAATAGATTGGGGCAATATCGGTTAAAATACGAGGCGCGTCGGCCTCGGCAGGGCCAACCAACAGTGCGGTGGCGATTACGGCGGTTAAGCGGTTCATATGGCGGAGCCCTTTTGCTTTTATGCTTGCTCTGCTTTGGCAAGGTCGTTATGTTATGATATAACCCTTTAAATGTGATTATATAACATGTCAAGCGCCCCAATGCCCGCCTTCCAAAATGCTTTTGAAAGCCATGATCACGCGCATTGCGCAGACGATGTGCTGGCGCGTGTGCGGGTTATTGTGCAAAAAAACAAGCTGCGCCTGACGCCTGTTCGCCAACGCACTTTGGAAATTCTGCTCGAGTCGCACAAGGCTTTGGGGGCCTATGAGGTGCTTGAACGCCTTGCCGCCGAAGGGTTTGGGCATCAGCCGCCAGTCGCCTATCGCGCTTTGGATTATTTGGTCGAACAGGGCCTTGCGCACCGCATTCGCCGCCTCAATGGCTTTGCAGCCTGTATGTATCCGGGAGCTGACCATGAGCCTGCATTTCTAATTTGTAAAAGCTGCGACAAGGTAGCCGAGACCAAAGGTTCGGCCTTTGATCCTGCGTTGAACCAAGCCGCGAAAACCCACGGTTTTCATATCGAGCGCAGCAATATCGAAGCGATGGGCGAATGCGCCAGCTGCAAAGGTGTGCTATGAGCGCGCTGATTTCTGCAGAAAATATCTGCTTGCGCTACGGCACGACTGAGGTGTTGCACGACATCAGCCTGAGCGTCGCCAGGTCTGAAATTCTAACCCTTCTTGGTCCAAATGGCTCGGGGAAATCCAGTCTGTTGCGGGCTTTGATCGGAATTTTGCCCCTGTCGCACGGTGCCATCCGGCGCGCGCCTGGCCTTAAAATTGGTTATGTGCCGCAAAAATTAACGATTGACCGGTCATTACCATTGATGGTTGGGCGGTTTTTGGCTTTGCCAAAACGCCAAACCCCACAAGATATTGCACAAGCTTTGCAGCGCGTGGGCTTGGAAAATATTGCAGCCTTACCCCTAGCGGGCCTTTCGGGAGGGCAGTTTCAGCGGGTACTTTTGGCGCGCGCTATCCTGTTGAAACCTGATCTTTTAATATTGGACGAGCCGACCCAAGGGTTAGACCAGCGCGGCGAAGCGAATTTTTACCACCTGATCGAAGAACTGCGAGCCCAAACGGGTATGGGCATTTTGATGGTCAGTCATGATTTGCACGTGGTAATGTCTGCCTCTGATCGCGTGATCTGCTTGAACGGGCACATCTGTTGCCAAGGTACGCCCTTGGTTGTGTCAAACGCGCCAGAATACCGCGCTTTGTTTGGGCTGGGTACCAAGGGCGCTTTTGCGCTTTATCAACACGATCACGATCATGAACATGATCATAATACCCCCCACGACCACGACCACAATCACGACCATGCGCATGGCGCAAAAGAAATTAGTAAA
This sequence comes from Rhodobacter sp., assembly GCA_003536295.1. Lineage (GTDB taxonomy): Bacteria > Pseudomonadota > Alphaproteobacteria > Rhodobacterales > Rhodobacteraceae > UBA10365. The sequence continues at coordinate 3,609 of DPZQ01000071.1, forward strand.
GGTCCAAACAATGGATGATTTTTTGGTGCGCGCGGGCCTTGCAGGCGTGGGACTAGCCTTAGCGGCGGGGCCTTTGGGCAGCTTTGTCGTGTGGCGGCGCATGGCCTATTTTGGCGATGCAACAGCCCATGCGGCCATTTTAGGCGTTGCCTTGGCCTTGGCCTTGGATTTACCTATTGGTTTTGGCACTTTGTTCATCGGGATTTTGATGGCGGCCACGGTATCTACCTTGGCGGCGCGTGGCTGGGCGATGGATACGACTTTGGGTGTTTTGGCACATTCCGCTTTGGCCTTTGGTCTTGTGGCGGTTAGCTTTTTAAACGGTGTGAGGGTGGATCTGCAAGCCTATCTTTTTGGTGATATTTTGGCCGTTTCAAGAGCCGATCTGGCAATGATTTGGCTGGGTGCTTTGGTGGTGATTGGGCTTTTGATCTGGCGTTGGTCGGGGCTTTTGATGTCGACCGTCAGTCCTGACTTGGCGCAAGCCTCGGGATTTCGACCTGACTTTGAGCGCCTGATCCTGACCTTAGCCTTGGCGCTGACAGTGGCTTTGGCGCTTAAAATTGTGGGGGCGCTTTTGATCGCCGCGATGTTGATAACCCCTGCCGCCGCTGCGCGCAACTTAGCGCGCTCGCCCGAAGCAATGGCCCTTTGGGCGGCCGCTTTGGGGGCTTGTTCCACGCTATTTGGGCTTTGGCTGTCCTTACACTTTGACACGCCGGCAGGGCCGTCCATTGTAGCCGCCGCGGCGGTCATTTTCGCGTTATGTACCTTGATTGGGAAATCGTCTTTGGGGCGCGCCTAACCATTCCTTTTTTGTGACAAATGAAAGCCAAATGAAAGAATGTCGTTTTCGGACGGCAAAGGTCGGGCTATCTTGCACAAGACGGCTATTTTTCGTCATGAAGAGGCATTCGAGATAGGAGCCCCAAATGAAAACGCATGTTAAAGCACTCGTGGTTGGTGGTGGTGCCGTTGGCACTGGTATTTGTTATCATCTGGCAAAAGCTGGATGGGACACGATGCTTGTTGAGCGCGACGAGCTGACCTCGGGGTCAACCTGGCACGCGGCGGGATTGTTGCCTTTGTTTAACATGGGCTATGCCACCACGCATATTCACAAACATTCGGTCGATTTTTATAAAGGGCTTGAAGCGGAAACAGGTCTGAACCCGGGCTTTTATGTGGTGGGCAATTTGCGAATGGCGCAAACGGACGCGCGGATGGATGAATATATGCTTTATTCCTCGGTCGCAGAAACGGCCGATGTTTATCATGAATTCATGACCCCCGCACAGATCAAGGAACGTTGGCCCTTGGTGCGCACCAACGATCTTAAAGGCGCTATTTATCATCCGCAAGATGGCTATATTAACCCCGCCGACGTGACCCAAGCAATGGCCAAAGGTGCCCGCCAGTTTGGCGCAACCTTTGAGCGTAAAATCCAAGTGAATGGCTACCGCTGGACGGGCAGCGAGTGGATCGTGACCTGCGCACGTATGGTTGAACAGGGCGGAAATTTGATTGCCTCCGATGAGACATTTGAAATCCACGCCGAACATGTGGTCACGGCCACTGGCAACCACGCGCAGCGTACCGCGCGGCTGTTGGGGATTAAAATTCCCGCCATTCCCGTTGAACATCAATATATCGTCACCGAACCCGACCCCGCTTTGGTCGAATGGCGGAAAACCAATGCAGAACATCCTGTTTTGCGCGACGC
>DPZQ01000056.1 GCA_003536295.1 Rhodobacter sp.
GCTGTCGTGCTCTTCATCTACAATAATCAGTCCTAGATTTTGAAAAGGCAAAAACAAAGCTGAGCGCGCACCCACCACAAAGCTTGCCCCACCTTCGGCCACCATACGCCATAAACGGCGGCGTTCGGTCATGGTGATACCAGAATGCCATTCGGCAGGTCGCGCACCAAACCGCGCCTCAACACGGGTTAGAAATTCTGCCGTAAGCGCAATTTCAGGCAAAAGCACGAGGGCTTGTTGACCCTTTTTTAGGCATGCGGCCACAGCCTCAAGATAGACTTCTGTCTTGCCGGAACCCGTCACCCCTTTCAAAAGAGTGGTGCCGTAACCCCCTTTTTCAATGTCCGAAACCAAGGCTTTAGCCGCCGCAATTTGATCGCCCGCCAATTTGATGCCTGCATCGCCGCGCAAAGGAGGATAGGGCAGATCACGAGGAGCCTCTTCTTCGAGGACTGCACCCAAAGTGACCATGCCCTTAATCACCGACGTTGACACTTCGGCCACAGCGGCAAGTTCTGAAAGGGTCAGCTTGACCCCCACTTGCGCGGTTAAGGCATCAAAAACTTTTTGGCGCGCTGTGGTCAGGCGGCCCTCTGGTCGATACGCGGATAATCGGTAGACCCGACGCATGGCAGGCACATCAGAAAGACTGGGCGGGCGGGTGGCCAACCGCAACATTGCAGGCAAAGGCGTCAGAGTGTAATCAGCGGCGCGGCTTAAAAAGTTGCGCAGTTCATCACGCATGGGGGCCATCTCTAAGACCCTCAAAATCGGGCGCACACGTGCAGCATCAACAACACCAACACCGCGCGCCCAAACCACCCCAAAAACACGGCGTGGGCCCAGCGGCACCTCGACAAAGTCACCCAACGCGCAACCCTCGACTGGAGCAAGATAGTCAATCATCGGACCCAAAGCTGGGCCCATCGATTGGGTAAGCACAACACCTACATTTTCGCCTGCTGTAAAATCCGTCACTGCGCTTCCATTTGATTTGGCTTGTTCAATGGTGCCATCACCTCAAGGGGCAAACTTACAGAAGTTATCAGGGTCATCATAGCCCTTTTGTAAGCGATCACTCTCTTTTTGCTGGTTTTCGTTGCACTTCAATATAAGCTTTGGCACAAGGATATCAGTATTTTAGGAACTTATGATGATTGATCATGACCTGCGCGAACGGATTTTAACTGCCCCTCAAAGCCTTTTGGCGGACCCCGAGATCATGCGCGCCTTGATTGCTGCGAACGATGACAACTTAGCCGAAAATATCATTGATTTACGCTCACTCGCAGTTGAGCGCTTGTCGCAAAGGCTCGGTGAGTTGGAAAATGCGCATCGCAATGTGATCATTGCAGCGCATGACAATCTAGCAGGCACCAATCGCCTACATCGGGCTATTTTGCAAATGCTGGATGCAGGGAGTTTTGAAGACCTACTGACGGCCCTTGAGCAAGAGGTGGGACCCACCCTGCGCCTAGACTGTCTACGCTTGGTATTGGAAACTGACCCAAATGACGCCTTCAAAGACGAGGATTTGGCAGCCTTGGCGAAACATGACAAGGTTTTAATCTTAGCCGAACCTGGTTTTATTGACAAATATATTGCCGCAGGGCGTAAAACCTCACTGCGCAAAGTCACCTTACGCTCCGCTATAGCCGCCTCATCCCAACTCTATCAGGGACAAGAAATCAGTATCGGTTCAGAAGCACTGCTTGCTCTTAATTTCGGCACAGGGCATCCGCCCGGGCTACTCGTGATGGGTGCAACTGAAAATTCGCACTTCAATCCGTCTCAAGGAACCGATTTACTTGAATTTTTTGCACAAACCTTCGAACGCGTGATGCTTAGATGGCTGCCCTAAAAGGAAGCCTCAGCGACGCGGCCCACCAAGCGCTTGACTCATGGTTGATCGCACTTTCCGCCTTAAATGGGGTGGCACGCCATACAATCACAGCCTATCGCAGCGATGTCGCAGGCTACCTATATTTTTTAACAAAACATCAGGGAAAAAGCCCCAGCACCAAAGCTTTGGCGCAGGTTCGCCTGCAAGATCTACGCGCTTGGATGGCCTATGAACGAGGGCGCGGACTTTCGGCGCGCTCGCTTGCGCGGGCGCTTTCCGCAGTCAAGGGGTTTACAGCTTGGCTTGCCGAACGCCACGCGTTTGATGCCGGCACGGTTTTAAGCGCGCGAGCCCCGAAATTTCGACCCAAACTGCCTCGCCCGCTCAGCCCTGAAGGCGCTATCAATGTGCTTGGATCCGTCAAAGACCAAGCGCTCCATGATTGGGTGGGTTTTCGCGATACGGCTGTCGTTACACTGCTTTATGGCTGCGGGCTGCGCATCTCCGAGGCCCTAAGCCTGACAGGTGCCGACCACCCCCTTCCCGATGTGTTGCGCATCAAAGGCAAGGGGGGTAAAAGCCGAATGGTGCCAGTCTTACCAGCGGCACAAGATGCCATAGCACTTTATGTTACAGCCTGCCCCTATGCGCTCACCCCCACAGGTGCGCTTTTTCGTGGCACGCGCGGCGGAGCTTTGAACTCTAGGCTGATAGCCTTGGTGATGGAAAAAACACGTGCGCAATTAGGGCTGCCAGCCACCGCCACTCCGCATGCGCTGCGGCATTCTTTTGCAACGCATCTTTTGGCCGCGGGGGGCGATCTGCGCGCAATTCAAGAGCTGTTGGGACACGCTTCACTTTCCACCACTCAATTTTATACCGCCGTCGACAGTGCGAGACTGATGCAAGCCTATCAATCCGCACATCCGCGTGCTAAAGGGTAGCCACGTCAACTCAGATGACCAAGTTTATGAATGATATCCTATGACCAATCGTCTCAAAGCGCTGAGTGTGCATCTTTTGACAGCCACTGGCACCATTCTTTCTATGCTGGCCACTTTGGCAGCAGTCAATGCGCAGTGGAGCTTGATGTTTCTGTGGCTTTTATTTGCCCTGCTGGTCGATGGGGTAGATGGACCCTTGGCGCGGCGCTATAATGTCAAATCAAACTGGCCCTCATATGACGGGGTCTTGATGGACTTAATCATCGACTATTTGACCTATGTTTTCATTCCAGCGCTGGCCTTGTTTAATTCGGGGCTTTTGAATGGCTGGATCGGATGGGTCACTATATTTGCGGTGATCTATGGATCAGTGATTTATTTTTCCGATACGCGCATGAAAACCAAAGACAATTCCTTTTCTGGTTTTCCGGCTTGTTGGAATATGGTGGTTTTGGTGATTTTCTCGGTCCAGCCACATTGGATGGTAATAACGATTGTTATGCTTGGGTTGGTTGCGGCGATGTTCACCAACCTAAAATTCATCCACCCAGTGCGGACCGAACGCTGGCGTAGTCTGTCTTTGCCGATTGCGCTACTGTGGACGGCACTGGCTGCTAATGTGGCGTTGCAAGACTTCAACGCCCCAACTTGGGTGAATTGGTGTTTGGTTCTGGCCTCAATCTATTTGACTTTTGCGGGAATCGCACAGCAGTTTTTTGCCAAAAAATCCAAAAATACCTAGACTAAGCAAAGGGCCCTTTGCTTAG
>DPZQ01000077.1 GCA_003536295.1 Rhodobacter sp.
CCCCTCGGCGCGCGCAATTGCACCTTCAGCTAATCGGGTCACATCAATGGCAGACGCGCCATTGGTGGCGTGGCCTGTGCTTTGCACTTGGCTGTTTAAGACTAACACTTCCCCTATGCGCAAACGGGTGCCGGTTGAGAGGGAATTATGCCGCGCCAAACCCTGCGCATCAACTCCCACCCGTGCTGCCACGCTGGCCACTGTGTCATTTTTACGCGCAATAACTACTTGATAGGTCGGATAGGTTATAACGCCATTTTGATCAGCTTGCGCCCGGATATTCAGCGCCGCACTCTCCGCTGCAGCGGATGTGTCGATATTTTTGCGCATGTCCCATTCAAGATCACTGTTCACACAGGCCACCAGAGCCATAAAAGACAAAGATATCCCTAAGATTTTTAACGTGCTTTTCTTAAAATTCATAGTGAAACCTAACTTTTTTGACGTATTCACAACCATACTTTTGTGATTTGTGCTTCTTCAAGTTTAGCCAGTCTTGGCCCATCTAGTCATTTGCGACACCTTCCATTAGGGGCACAAACCTTACCTGGCGCAGCTGCAGATAGTCAAATCCCGTCGCAAGGCGCGTGACTTTGATCAAACTTTGCACCATATCCGACTGCCCTACTGGCACTACCATAATACCGCTAATTTTCAACTGTGCCAAGAGTGGTCCCGGTGGGTCTTCGGCGGCGGCGGTCACAATGATGCGATCAAAGGGCCCCTGCTCGGGCATGCCGTAGCTACCGTCACCCGTAACGGCGGTTATATTGTTCAACCCTTTTTGGGCAAAAAGCGTACTGGCATCGGCCACCAACTTGCGGTGGCGGTCAATCGTATAAACGCGTCGCGCCAATTGCGACAGGATAGCTGCTTGATAGCCAGATCCAGTGCCAATCTCTAATACCATATCACGGCTGTTGACGCTCAAAGCTTGCGTCATCAAACCAACGATAGATGGTTGTGAGATAGTCTGCCCACAAGCAATTGGTAGGGGCATATCCTCATAAGCGCGTTCTGCAAAAAGCCCGCGCACATAGTCGCCACGGTCGATCTTTTCCATCGCAGTCAACACGCGTTGATCTGTAATGCCCTTTGATCGTAAAGTGAATAAAAACTGCATTTTGCGCGTGGCTTGCGCGTCAGGATCTTTTGCATTGCCTGTTGTATCGGGCCTGTCTTGATCTGACATTCCGTTTTTTTCCATCATTCGATGGCCCGAGCCAAGGCTGCCAGCTGACTGTGGGCGGTCAAATCGGCCGTTAGGGGGGTGACGGAAATATAACCCTCAAGGTTCAGCGCCGCGTCAGAGCCGGGCAGTGTTGGGCTTTGCTGAGGTCCACCCTTGATCCATAAAAACTTCCGCCCCGAAGGCGAGATATGTGGATCAATGCCAAATCTTGTGTCACGGCGAAATCCTTGGGGACCTGCGCGCAAACCCTTGACCTCGGATGCGGGCACGGGCGGAAAATTCACATTATAAAAAGTCTGATAATCAGCGTCATCTTGCCAGCCCGGTTGTGCGAGGAGTTTTTTGATTGTGGCCAAACCATGATGGCGCGCCGCTTCAAACGGATCGGCCAAATTGGCAGTTCTTGGACCAATGAATTGTGACAAAGCAATCGCGCGGAAACCGTGCAAAGCTCCTTCAATCGCCCCCCCAATAGTGCCCGAGTAAAGCACATTTTCCGCCGAATTATTGCCCCGATTAACCCCAGAAAGCACTAAATCAGGCCGCGCACCGTCGAGCACGTCATAAAGGCCTGCTAAGACGCAATCTGCTGGGCTGCCCTCGACAGCAAAGCGGCGGGGCGCGAATTTTGAGATGGACATCGGATTGGTAAAACTGATGCAATGGCCCACACCTGACTGCTCAAAGGCGGGGGCTACGACCCAAACCTCACCAGAAGGGCCTGCTAGTTCGGCCGCGATTTCCTCTAATATGGCCAAACCGGGGGCATAGATGCCGTCATCATTGGTAATAAGAATGCGCATGTTTCACCTTTTGTTGCCAATTCATAGACGAGCGGGTCTTTAAGGTAAAGCATTAGCCGTAGTTTCGAAGTTTTGCAAAGCTTGAGGTTTGGTAATAGGGTGGGGACTAGGCAAGGGGGGAATTTTCATGCTAATGGCGCGCCATGAACCAGATGCATCCGCCAATGCGCCCGCCCTTAACGCTCAGCGTTGCACCGATGATGGATTGGACAGATAGGCACTGCCGATTTTTTCACCGTATGATGAGCAAAAATGCCCAGCTTTACACCGAAATGGTGACGGCGGTGGCGATTGTGCACGGTGATCTTGAGCGACTGTTGGCCTACGATGCGGCCGAACATCCGTTGATTTTGCAGCTTGGTGGCTCCGACCCTGCGCTTTTGGCGCTAGCTGTGCGCCGTGCGGCCCCTTATGGCTATGATGGGTTTAATCTAAATGTGGGCTGCCCCTCGGATCGTGTGCAGTCAGGTGCTTTTGGCGCGGTTTTGATGGAGAAGCCCGACCTTGTCGTTGAATTGATCAGCGCCATGATGCATGTCACCGATCGCCCTGTTTCGGTGAAGTGCCGCATCGGGGTTGACGATCAAACTCCGGCCGAGGTACTGCCTGCCTTTTTGGAAAAGCTACAAAAAGCAGGCCTGCAAGAGGTGATAATTCACGCCCGCAAAGCCTGGCTGAAGGGGTTGAGCCCCAAGGAAAATCGCGAAATACCACCCCTCGATTATGCTTTGGTTCATCAGATGAAAGCAGCGTTTCCCAAGATGCGCATCTCGATCAACGGTGGGGTGAATACGCTTACCCACGCCAAAGAACTGCTGGATGCGGGGCTTGACGGGGTGATGATCGGGCGTGCGGCCTACCATGACCCAAGTGCCGTGTTGATCGGAGCCGATGCACTTTGGGGAGATCAGGCGGGGCCTGATGCATTTGGCGTCATCGATGCGATGCGTCCCTATATTGCACGTCATTTGGCGGAAGGTGGGCGACTAAACCAAATCACTCGCCATATGTTGGGTCTGTTTTCAGGGCGTCCTGGTGCGAGGGCTTGGCGGCGCATTCTGTCTGAAAATATGACCAAACCCGAGGCGGGCTTGGCGCTGCTGGATCAGGCGGTGGAACCACTGCTTCTTGCTTTGCCCGAGAATTAAAGCCCAAGGTGTAAACACGCCCTTAGGCCAGCCGCGACAAGGTGAAACTGGCCAGCGAACAGATGCAGATCGTGGTGATCATCGGAAAGGCAGTGCTAATGAAAAACGGCCCCATAGCCGCCACGGCGCAA
>DPZQ01000135.1 GCA_003536295.1 Rhodobacter sp.
AGATCAAATTTTGACGCGGCTAGCTCTTTTGGATCTTCTTCAGTTTCGTCGCGCAGCTCGGCGATATCACTATGGCGAAACATGGCATTGCCGTCAAAGCTAACTTTAGCGTCAAGCACTTTCAAATCCCCCTCAGGTGACAGCACCAAAGGATTGATTTCCAACATTTCCATGTCGTTTTCGACAAAGGCTTTATAAAGCAACTTTACCAAAGCACCGCACTGTTTTTGGGCACTGCCCGTTAGGCCGAGCGCGAAGGCTACGCGGCGGCCGTGAAAGTCTGAAAGACCCGACGCAGGATCAACAGTAAAGCTAATGATTTTTTCAGGAGTTGAGGCCGCAACCTCTTCAATATCCATCCCACCTTCGGTCGAGGCCACGAATGAAACACGACTTGATGCGCGATCGACCAACAGGGCCAGATAGAATTCTTTATCTATGGCCGAGCCATCTTCAATATAGATACGGTTGACCTGTTTTCCAACAGGGCCAGTTTGATGGGTGATAAGAGTGTTACCCAACATCTTTTGCGCCTCATCCGCAGCTTCTTGGGCGGAACGAGTAATGCGAACCCCACCTTTTTCACCGGCAGCAACTTCGACAAATTTGCCTTTACCGCGTCCACCTGCGTGGATTTGCGCTTTAACGACCCAAACGGGGCCTGGCAATTCCTTGGCTGCTGAGAGAGCGTCTTGCGCCCGCGTAACAGGGCGTCCTTCGGCCACAGGAGCACCATAGCGGCGCAACAGGGCTTTGGCTTGATATTCGTGAATATTCATAAAGCGGTCCTATCAAAACAGGTTTCATCTGTAATGGCACATCTCGTGCCAGAGGCAAACGCAGAATATTGCCTTTCCCTCTAATTCTAGCTCTTTAGACATATTTGTGATCACACAATTTTTTGTTGTGATCACAAAAGGATTCATTCTACATTTCGATCGTCAGTGAAACCTACCAAAACCATAGTGAATGGCCTATTTTAAAGGTAAGTCCCTAGTGGTATGTGGTGTACCAGATCTATATCGTGAAATCAAACCAAGATTTGCCACACTGTGCACAAACAAAAAGACCGCCAAAGGATATAACCTTTGGCGGTCTGCAGTTTAATCGTTTAGCACATACTTAGGCTAAAGTTGGGTCGATTTCTTTGCACGCAGCAACCAAGCCTTTAACTGCATCAACCGACTTATCGAACATCGTTTGCTCATCAGCGGTAAGTTTGATGTCCAAAATGCGCTCAATGCCACCCGCTCCAATCACTGTTGGTACACCAACATAAAAACCTTTCAACCCAAAGGGTCCATCTACATAGGCCGCGCAAGGCAAGACTCGTTTTTGGTCTTTTAGATAGCTTTCCGCCATTTCGATAGCGCTGGTCGCGGGCGCATAAAAAGCCGAACCCGTTTTCAACAGGCCCACAATTTCAGCGCCACCGTCGCGGGTACGTTGCACGATCGCGTCCAGTTTTTCTTGGCTTGTCCATCCCATGGATACCAAATCAGGCAATGGTACGCCTGCAACGGTGGAATAGCGGATCAATGGCACCATCGTATCACCATGGCCACCCAAAACAAAGGCCGTGACGTCGCGCATTGAGACATTGAACTCAAGCGCTAAGAAATGACGAAAACGGGCCGAATCCAACACGCCAGCCATGCCCACAACTTTTTCATGTGGCAGGCCGGAAAATTCGCGCAACGCCCAAACCATCGCATCCAAAGGATTGGTGATGCAAATTACAAAAGCATTTGGCGCATGGGCTTTGATACCTTCACCAACAGCTTTCATCACTTTCAAATTGATGCCCAACAAATCATCACGGCTCATCCCGGGTTTACGTGGAACGCCTGCGGTGACGATGCACACATCGGCCCCTGCGATGTCAGAGTAGGCATTCGCCCCTTTGATCGAGGCGTCGAACCCTTCCGAAGGGCCAGACTGCGAAATATCAAGGGCCTTACCTTGGGGGGTGCCTTCAGCTATATCAAATAGGATGATGTCACCCAATTCTTTAATAGCGGCTAAGTGGGCCAAAGTGCCCCCGATTTGTCCAGCGCCGATAAGGGCTATTTTGGGTCTTGCCATGATGCTGTCTCCGATTGGGAAGGGTTAAAGCTCTGCGCGATGAGGTAAACTTTTGTGCAAGCAGACGCAAGCCTATCAAAGAATGCCCTTCATGTGGGCCGGATCTGACACTAAACTTGTAATATTTAGCCTACAATCCGACAAAGGGATTCGCTAAACTCTCAAAAAGCCCAAATACGGCCAGTTTCCGCCGACGGGTCTGATTCTAGGACAGTAGGGCATGGACGGACTATTCTTTTGGACACTTGCAACGCTGTCGGCGGTATTGGTAGGAATGGGCAAAGGCGGCATGCCGGTTGTGGCCATGTTATCGGTGCCCATTTTGTCACTGGCCATGTCGCCTGTAGCTGCTGCGGGGCTTTTGTTACCTATCTATGTTTGCTCAGACATGTTTGGCATGTGGGCCTATAGGCGCGATTATGATGTGCGAGTGATGTTGCTGATGGCCCCAGGATTAGCACTTGGCATTGGCTTGGGCTGGGCTACAGCGCATTATGTGTCAGATGATTTGGTCACGGCCTTGGTCGGCTCTATAGGTGCGGCGTTTGCCGCTTCACTTTTGGCGCGCAAAGGGGCTCAGGTGGCCGCAAAACAGCCAAAGGCCTTTGGCGGTTGGTTTTGGGGCATGGTGGCGGGCTTTACCAGTTTTGTCAGCCACGCAGGCGGCCCGCCCTATCAGGTTTATGTTTTACCCTTAGGTCTGCGGAAAAAAGTTTATGCGGGGACTACCACCTTTTTGTTCGCCTATGTTAATATATTGAAGCTTGCCCCATATTGGGCTTTGGGGCAGATTAATATAGCTAATCTAAAAGTGGCTGGGCTTTTGATGATCCCCGCCTCTTGCGCAGTGTTTTTGGGGGTTTATCTGGTCAAAGTCATTCCCGAAAAGCTATTTTTTATCGTGATAATTTGGGCGCTATTGCTTTTGTCTTTGCGCCTTATTTGGCAAGGTGTCGTTGGACTAATAGCATAAAGACGCAAAAGCGCCCCAGTTTTGAAAGAAATGCCCATGATGGAATTGTCCCCACCTCACCCTCTGCGATCAGCTCTTTATGTGCCTGCCAATAAGGTGAGGGCCATTGAAAAGGCCAAACGTCTGGATTGCGACGGGGTAATTTTGGATTTGGAAGATGCTGTGGCCCCTTCCGAAAAAATCGCCGCCCGCGATGCGCTTTGCGCGCTGTTGCAAAATGGTGGCTTTGGTACACGCCGCCTTTTGGTGCGGGTGAACGGGTTAGACAGTGTGTGGGGCCAAGAAGATCTTGCAGCCCTTGGGCGCCTGCAAACCCAAGCCCGCTTGAGTTTTGCAATTTTGTTGCCAAAAGTGGATGGCCCTGAGGACATAGCAAAAGCCCAAGCCTTTGGGAAAAATTTTGAAATCTGGGCCATGATGGAAACGGCCAAATCCATGTTCAACGCCCAGCCCATCGCCGCGGCCGCAGGCCTTGGAGGTATGGTGCTGGGCACCAACGATCTAGCGGCTGAACTGGGCGCCACGGATGGACAAAATCGCTTTGCCCTGCAAACGGCGTTGCAACTTTGCCTTTTGGCGGCCAAATCGCAAGGGTTAACCATTTTAGATGGGGTCTATAACGCGTTTCACGACGATGCGGGCCTAATGGCCGAGGCCCAACAGGGCCGCGATCTGGGTTTTGACGGCAAAACCCTTATCCACCCGGCTCAATTGGCCATCGCCAATCAGATATTTGCACCCAGCGCTGCGGCTATAGCGCTTGCAAAACGGCAAATTAACGCCTTTGACGCCGCTATGGTAAACGGCCAAGCAGTTGCAGTTTTAGATGGAAAAATCATCGAAAATCTGCATATCATACGCGCACAAAAGACCCTCGCCTTGGCGCAAGGCATCACTGATCGCGCGGGCGATCCAGAAAGGTGAATATAAAATGTCGGTTTTGGCCATTGGGATTTGTTTGTGGATTGTGGCGCATCTTGCCAAACGCGTGATCCCGTCAGCGCGGATGCGCCTTGGTGCCCAGGGTAAGGGCATTATGGCGTTTCTGATCTTGATTTCATTGATTTTGATGGTCTGGGGCTACAGTCAGGCTGAGGTAGTCGCCCTTTATAGCCCACTTGCCGGCATGGGGCATTTGAACAATGGTTTGATGCTGATCTCAGTCTATCTGTTTGGTGTGGGCGGCACGAAAGGTCTGCTTTTCACCCGGATGCGCCACCCGATGCTTTGGGGTGCAGTGATTTGGTCTGCTGCACATTTGGTTGTGAATGGGGATCTGGCGTCGCTCTTGCTCTTTGGTGGCATGGGTATTTGGGCACTAGTCAATATGGCTTTGATCAACCGCGCAGGTCCCTGGTCTCGCCCTGCCGGCGGCCGCGGCCTGAAAGGCGACGCGATGAACCTGGTGGGCACGCTTATTCTTTACGGCCTGTTTGCCTCGGTGCATATATGGACGGGGCATAATATATTTTTAGGCAGCTATTCATGAAAATTTATCGTTTTTTAACTGACGATGACACGTCAGGCTTTTGTCACAAAGTGTCAGAGTCCTTGTCCAAAGGGTGGGAACTGCATGGCGACCCTACCTATGCTTATGATGCCAGTCGGGGTGTGATGCGGTGCGGGCAAGCGGTTGTTAAGGAAACTACAGCACCGTATCATCCAGACATGAAGCTTGGCGTACAGTAACGCACCTTTTGCCTCGAAACCAGGGGTCAGCCTAACGCTGCACAACTTGTGATCACACTTTTTTAATTCGTGATCACAAATAAAAAATAATTTGGTCAAACTGGGTGATTTGCCTCCCTGCGACCCGATGACCCGTGACTTCGCGCCAAATTACGCTAATAAACAAGTAATGAGATGAAAGCCAAAGTCAGGTCTTCTTTACTTTGGCCCCAGTTAAGGATTTTATTATGGCTGACCCAGCAAAGGCTGCGCGCCCCCTGTCTCCGCATTTGCAGATATACCGGCTGCAGCTGACGTCGGTCAGCTCGATCCTGACACGGATCACGGGTCATGCTTTGATGGCAGGGGCCCTCTTAGCAATTTGGTGGCTGTTCTCGGCCGCGATCAGCCCTGCTTATTTCGCCTGTGCTGATGCGGTGGTGCACTCATGGTTTGGGGCCCTCGTCTTTACGGGGTCGCTTTGGGCGATTTGGTATCACTATTTAGCGGGTATACGCCATTTGATTTTTGATGCGGGGATGGGGCTTGATATTCCCACCGCCCAAAAACTGGGTTGGGCCTGTATCATTGGCTCGGTACTTTTAACAGCCGCCACGCTTTACTTAATATAGGAGCTGCCATGCGTTATATCACAGACCACAAACGGGCCACAGGCCTAGGGTCGGCCGGTACTGGAACAACTAAACATTGGTTCATGCAAGTTACGGCCGTGATCTTGGCGGTCTTGGTGCCAATTTTTCTTTATCTGTTTGGTTCGGCCATTGGCTTTAGCCATGCCCAAGTTGTGGAGCGTTTTTCCAATCCTTTCACAGCGCTATTAACCGCAGCAGTCTTGGTGGTGGGGCTTCGCCATTTTGCGGCAGGCACCGCAACAATGATCGAAGATTATTTCAAAGGCGGCCTTCGTAAGGCGCTTATCATTTTGACAACGGCCTTTTCTTACGGGCTGATGGGCATGGGGCTTTACGCTCTCGTCCGCTTTACAGTTTAAGGGGCGCACAATGACTTCATACCCGTATGAGACCCATGAATATGACGTGGTCGTGGTAGGCGCAGGCGGAGCAGGCTTGCGTGCCACTTTGGGCATGGCAGAACAGGGCCTAAAAACCGCTTGCGTGACCAAAGTCTTTCCGACCCGCAGCCATACCGTAGCCGCCCAAGGCGGCATTGCGGCCAGCCTAGCCAATATGGGTCCCGACAATTGGCAATGGCACATGTATGACACCGTCAAAGGCTCGGACTGGTTGGGCGATACAGACGCTATGGAATATCTGGCACGCGAAGCTCCCAAAGCGGTCTATGAACTTGAGCATTACGGCGTGCCCTTTTCGCGCACGGAAGA
>DPZQ01000197.1 GCA_003536295.1 Rhodobacter sp.
CGGGGGTCAACTTACCCAAACGAATGACCGCATCGATGTCGCCCTGCTCAAGCCCTTTTCCCACCTCAAGTCGCGCATAGATAGATGTTAGAATAGTGGCCGCCTGTTCGCGCGCCTTTGCCTCTCCGATTACTGCCAAAACATTGCCGCGCCGCAACACATGGACGTCAAGCAGCTGCTCAACCTGAGTAAGATTTTTGTCATATGCGCCACATAAATCGATCAGCAGACGGTTATCTGGAAACTCAAGCACGGTTTCGACGGCATCGTTCTGACGAGACGGGGGGGTCAGCGCACTTATGCCCAACTTAGGCTCCTTTTCTGGCACATGTTGTGTATAAAGTGTCCGATGGATACACCTATTGATCAAGTTTTATTTTATGATGCCAAAATATTTATATCAACGCTGTCTTTTTTGCACAAATAGGGACAAAAGGCTCTCCTTCGGTCAAAATGTGTCCTCTAAAGGGCCACAGGCACCGCTTTAAGTGAGTTGGTCACCGCTTCAACCACCTTAACCCGTACCAATTGTCCAACATGACCGTTAGGATCTTGTACCGATACCGCATGCAAATGATCGGATTTACCCACCATTTGACCCTCACGCCGGCCGGGTTTGTCGTAAAGCACACTTACTTCGCGGCCAACCATCTCATCTTGCAGCGCACGCTGTTGTTCGCTGAGCAGGGCTTGCAACTCTTGCAAGCGAGCATGGGCTACATCGTCAGGTACGGCAATTTTCTCAGCCGCAGGGGTGCCAGGGCGGGCCGAATATTTAAAGGAATAAGCCTGCCCATAGCGCACAGCGTGCACAAGTGCCAGCGTCTCTTGAAAATCGGCATCAGTTTCACCTGGAAATCCAACGATAAAGTCCGAACTGATCATCAAATCAGGGCGGGCATCGCGCATCCGTTCAATAACGCGCAAATAGTCTGCAGTGGTATGTTTGCGGTTCATAGCGCGCAATATACGGTCGGAACCAGACTGAACGGGCAAATGCAAGTAGGGCATCAGTTTTTCGCAATCACCATGTGCCGCGATCAGTCCATCTTGCATATCATTCGGGTGCGATGTCATGTAGCGAATACGCGCCAAGCCATCGATGCAAGCAAGTCCGCGGATCAATTCGGCCAAGCCCCAATCCGCGCCCCCTTGGGGTGCAGCCCCATGATAGGCATTCACATTTTGTCCCAACAGAGTGATGTCGCGCACACCATTTTCCACTAAGGTACGCACCTCAGAGATCAGGCGATCAGCAGGGCGGCTGACTTCGGCGCCGCGCGTGTAGGGCACGACGCAAAAAGCACAAAATTTATCGCAGCCCTCTTGCACAGTTACAAAGGCCGAAGGGCCGCGCAGTGCCGTGCGTTTGGGCAAATGGTCAAACTTATCTTCCAGCGGGAAATCTGTATCAATGGCGCGCTTGCCCAACGCGACCTCAGCCTCCATTTGCGGCAAACGGTGGTAGCTTTGAGGGCCAACAACCAAGTCAACTAAAGGCATTCTCCGCAAAATCTCGGCCCCTTCAGCCTGCGCTACGCAGCCCGTAACACCAATTTTCAAATTTGGATTGGCCAGTTTCAGCGGCCGCAACCGCCCGAGATCGGAAAACAACTTTTCCGAGGCTTTTTCACGAATATGACAGGTATTGATCAACACCATATCGGCATCTTCGGCCGTATCGGTCGCCACATAACCGCTGGGGCCCAAAGACTCGGCCATTCGCTCAGAGTCATAGACATTCATCTGACAGCCATAGGTCTTGATATAAAGCTTCTTTTGCTTGGATGTATCAAGATCATCGGTAAGGTCGGACATTTGGCGTAACTCCTATTCTAAGGCTTATCTTTTAGCGAAAAGAACGCCGTCACGCAACCAAGCGCGTGCCGCCGACTTCGGGTTTGAAAGTCTGACCTTTTCAGCCAGTTTTTGGTGCTATATGGCTAAAAAACCTCTAACTTTATTTTAGTGAGGCTGAATACAATACCTATGTTCTTGCGTGGAACCCAAACCTGATGGCGATGATTTGTTCTTTTCGCAAAGCCAAATTTCTGCGCATCACACTAAGCAGACGCAAAGTAATTGTGTGTTTTACTTAGGGTCAGGCCTTTGCGTTTGAATGGCCGTCAAAACAACTTTTATCTCTGGATATTAACGAACCTGGCCAATATTTCAAACAAAAACCGCCTTAAAGGGTACGTTTGACTCGGATTACCACATCAACGCGCGACAGGCTAGCCCCGTGAGGCAATCGGGGCAGCTTTTTGATCTCCAGCTGTTCGGCAGGCGCATCCATAAGTTCGCCCGTATCTTCCCAAAAGAAATGCGGATGATTATCCATGCGGGTGTCAAAATAGCTTTTACCCCCCTCAACCACCACTTCTTGAACCAACCCAGCATCACAAAAAGCGTGCAGCGTGTTATAAACAGTTGCCAAAGACACTTTTTGCCCCCGCGAGGCGCTTGCCGCAAATAGGCTTTCCGCACTTACATGACGGTCACGACCGTCGCCGATTAAAAGCCAAGCCAAAGCCAAACGTTGCCGCGTTGGGCGCAGGCCACCACGATCAAGCCAATCAAGGCACAGATTTTTCGCTTTCATAGGCACATGTCCTTTGCTCTTCTACAACTATAACCAAAGATTTTGAAACTTCAAACCCCCCTAGGCGTGACATAGTTATTCCAATTCCACCGCCGAATACGGCTTGCGCTTGCTTTGGCGCGCTAGGCGATGGTAACAACACTTATTAATTAAGACAGGGAAGTTGATGCATGACTAGTTTTCCGACATACTTTGACAAAGCAGAGCTTTTGAAATGCGCTGAGGGCCAACTTTTTGGGCCTGGAAATGCACAACTGCCCAGTCCCCCAATGTTGATGATGGATCGCATCACTGACATCTCAGGCGACCGAGGCGCGCATGGAAAGGGCCACGTTGTGGCCGAGTTCGACATTACTCCCGATTTGTGGTTCTTTGCATGCCACTTTCCCGGTAATCCTGTGATGCCCGGCTGTTTGGGGCTAGATGGTCTTTGGCAATTGACGGGCTTCAACTTGGGATGGCGCGGATGGCAGGGTCAAGGCTTTGCACTTGGCGTGGGTGAAGTTAAGTTAACGGGCATGGTCACACCTGCACGCAGGATGTTGAAATATTATGTTGATTTCACCCGTGTCATCGATCGCCGCCTGAAAATGGGTGTTGCGGATGGCCGCGTTGAAGCAGACGGCGAAATCATTTATCAGGTCACTGATATGAAAGTTGGCTTGGCCCTAGCAGCCACTGATTAGTGCTTAGAAAGGAATATCATATGCGTCGCGTCGTTATCACAGGCCTTGGCATTATTTCGCCCATCGGCAATTCAACCGCAGAAGTCGAATCTAACTTACGCGCTGGTAAATCTGGAATCGTTTTTGCGCCAGATTATGCAGAGCATGGGTTTCGCAGCCAAGTTAAGGGCCAGCCCAATATTGTGCTTGAGGACTATATCGACAAACGTGATCTACGCTTTATGGGACCTGGTGCGGCCTATAACTTTTTGTCGATGCAACAAGCCATTTCCGACGCAGGGCTTGAGCAAAGTGACATTTCAAATGAGCGCACCGGCCTAATTATGGGCTCTGGTGGGCCTTCAACGTCGAATTTCTTTTTAGCCCATCAGACTGTGATTGAAAAAGGCGCGCCAAAACGCATGGGTCCTTTCATGGTTACCCGCTGCATGTCGTCGACAAACTCTGCATGTTTGGCTACGCCTTTTCAAATCAAAGGCGTGAATTATTCGATCACCTCGGCTTGCTCAACCTCGGCGCATTGCATAGGTAATGGCACCGAACTGATCCAAATGGGCAAACAAGACATCGTCTTTGCGGGTGGTGGCGAAGAACTTGACTGGACCCTATCGTGCCTGTTTGACGCGATGGGCGCCATGTCGTCAAAATATAATGACACGCCCGAAAAAGCCGCTCGCGCCTTTGATGCGACCCGTGACGGGTTTGTCATTGCAGGCGGCGGCGGTGTTGTGGTGCTGGAAGAGCTCGACCACGCCTTAGCGCGTGGAG
>DPZQ01000005.1:0-1247 GCA_003536295.1 Rhodobacter sp.
TAGCTATTATGCTTTTTTTCCGCAAGAAGATCTTTTAAATAACGACCCGTATGACTTCCTGGATGGGCAGCTATCTCCTCAGGGGTACCTTCTGCCACGATATAACCACCACCATCACCACCTTCAGGACCTATATCAATCACCCAATCAGCGGTTTTAATGACATCTAAATTGTGCTCAATCACCAAGACAGTATTGCCTTGATCTACCAGCTCATGAAGCACTTCCAAAAGTTTGCGCACATCTTCAAAATGAAGACCTGTGGTCGGTTCATCCAAGATATAAAGTGTGCGCCCGGTAGCACGCCGCGCCAATTCTTTTGACAATTTCACACGCTGCGCCTCGCCCCCTGATAGGGTCGTGGCTTGCTGGCCTACTTTGATATATGAAAGCCCCACCCGCATCAGCGCATCCATCTTTTCACGAATGGCCGGCACTGCTTGAAAAAAACTCTGCGCCTCTTCTACGGTCATATCAAGAACATCGGCTATGCTTTTGTTTTTGAATTTTATTTCTAACGTTTCTCGGTTATATCGTTTTCCTTTGCAGGTTTCGCAGGTCACGTAGACATCGGGCAAAAAATGCATCTCGATTTTAATTAAGCCATCGCCTTGGCAAGCCTCGCAGCGACCTCCTTTGACGTTAAAACTAAAGCGCCCAGGCTGATAACCCCGCGCTTTACTTTCCGGGAGGCCTGCAAACCAATCACGAATGGGAGTAAAGGCTCCGGTATAGGTAGCAGGGTTAGACCGCGGCGTGCGCCCGATGGCACGTTGATCAATATCAATAACCTTGTCCAAATGCTCAAAGCCCTTGATCACCTCGCAAGGGGCTGGAGTTTGGTGAGCGCCGTTTAACTTCATTGCGGCATTTTTATAAAGCGTTTCAATAATCAACGACGACTTCCCTCCTCCAGAAACGCCAGAGATGCATACAAACTTCCCTAAAGGAAACACCGCCGTCACATTTTGCAAATTATTGCCCGTCGCACCAATCACAATTAGGTTTTTACCAGATCCTTTGCGACGGATTTTGGGCACTGCAATAGATTTGATTCCCGCTAAATATTGCCCTGTAAGGCTATTGTGATCGGCTTCAACCTCGGTTGGGGTGCCGTGACTGACCACTTGCCCACCGTGAATTCCTGCCCCAGGTCCTATGTCAAACACGTAATCCGCTTGGCGGATCGCATCTTCGTCATGCTCAACCACTAACACCGTATTGCCTTGATCGCGTAGATTTTTAAG
>DPZQ01000005.1:1299-2834 GCA_003536295.1 Rhodobacter sp.
AAGGAGCCAGCATTACGCGCTAAGGTTAGGTACTTCAGGCCCACATTAACCAAAAAACCAAGTCTTTCGTGAATTTCTTTTAAAATGGCACGGGCAATTTCATTTTTCTGCACGCCCAAAGTTTCTGGTACTGATGCAATCCAGTCATAGGCCTCGGCGATAGAGAATTGTACTATCTGCCCTACATGCTTATCGGCAATTTTCACAGCTAAAGCTTCGGGGCGCAGACGGTAACCCCCACATGAGCCGCAGGGACGATTGTTTTGATAGCGTTCGAACTCTTCACGCACCCAGTTGCTGTCGGTCTGCCGGTAGCGCCGTTCCATGTTGGGCAATATCCCTTCAAACGCTCGGCTTACGTCGTAAACGCGACCGCCCTCATCATAGCGAAAGCGTATTTCTACTTCGCCCGAGCCGTGCAAAAATACCGATTTGACCTGCTCGCTTAGAGCTTTCCATGGGGTTTTTTTGTCAAACTTTAAATGCAGCGCTATAGCGTCGATAGTTTGCAAAAAATAAGGAGATTTTTGCTTGGCCCACGGTGCCAAAGCACCTTGCGCCAAAGTCAGGCTTTGGTCAGGCACGATCAACCGTTCATCAAAGAAAAGCTCCATCCCCAAACCGTCACAGATCGGACAGGCCCCAAAAGGCGCATTAAAAGAAAAAAGCCGCGGCTCAATCTCGGATATTGTAAATCCCGAAACGGGACAGGCGAACTTTTCAGAAAAAGTGATACGTTTAACGTCTGTGACTTCGTCCTCACCGCCCTCAAGGGCGGCCTCAAAGATTGCGATGCCGTCGGCAAGATTAAGTGCAGTACGAAAACTATCAGCAAGGCGGGTTTCAATGCCTACGCGCACAACGATACGGTCGACCACAACATCAATATTATGGCGAAGGTTTTTTTCAAGCGTTGGCACGTCCTCTAATTCAAAAAAGGTACCATCAACTTTGACGCGCTGAAAACCCTGTTTTCGTAGATCAATAAATTCTTTGCGATATTCGCCTTTGCGATCACGCACAATCGGAGCCAGCAAATAAGCGCGCGTCCCTTCTTGCTGTGACATCACCCAATCTACCATATCTTGTACCTGCTGCGCGGTGATAGGCAGACCAGTAGTTGGTGAATAGGGCGTACCAACGCGGGCAAACAAAAGCCGCATATAGTCATAAATTTCCGTGACTGTTCCCACCGTCGAACGCGGGTTTTTCGAGGTGGTTTTTTGTTCAATCGAAATGGCTGGGCTTAAGCCCGAAATGTGGTCCACATCAGGTTTGCCCTGCATATCCAAAAATTGGCGCGCATATGCCGACAGGCTTTCAACATAGCGTCGCTGCCCTTCGGCATAAATAGTGTCAAAGGCCAAACTTGACTTTCCCGACCCAGACAGCCCTGTGATTACCACAAATTGGTCGCGTGGAATATCGACGTTGATATTTTTAAGGTTATGCTCTCGCGCACCGCGCACTTTAATAAACTTTTGCTCTGCCATTTTACCACCTGATCTTATGGCTAAGACATAGCTTGCTGATAC
>DPZQ01000014.1 GCA_003536295.1 Rhodobacter sp.
CCAAAATCGACGAATTTCTAGCCCCTCATCTTTACCCGTTGCGCGCTGACGGGTCTGATCCACGCATCTGTCAGACCTGTGGGACCGGGCGTTTGCACCTTAAAACTGCCCGTTCTGGCGGTGCGTTCATCGGGTGTGGTAATTATCCTGAATGCCGCTACACACGCCCCATTTCGGTTTCGGGCGAAGAAGAAAATGGCATTTCCCCTGACGGGCAAAACCTAGGGCTGGACATGACTGGCTTGGTGATCTCATTGCGCTCGGGGCGTTTTGGTCCGTATGTGCAACGCGGCGACGCTACGGAAGAGATCTCCAAGCCCCCCCGAGCCAGCATTCCCAAAAGCTGGCCCATTCCAGAGATGACGCTTGATAAAGCGTTGCTGCTTTTGAACCTGCCGCGGGAAATCGGCCCACATCCCGAAGACGGTGAGATGATCGAGGCTGCGATTGGCCGCTATGGCCCCTATGTCAAACATGGCAAAACCTACGCCAACATCACCGATGTGGATGAGGTGTTCTCCATCGGTATGAACCGCGCGGTCGAAGTCTTGGCCCAAAAACGTACATTTGGTCGCGGCGCATCAGCTGCAGCGGCACCCTTGCGCGAATTGGGCGCAGCCGTCAGCGGTGATGCGGTGCAAGTGATGGCGGGGCGCTATGGCCCCTATGTCAAATGCGGCAAGATCAACGCGACCTTGCCAAAAGAGATGACGCCCGAAGACATCACGCTTGAACAAGCGCTCGAATTGGTCGAGGCCAAGGCAGCCAAAGGGGGTAAACCCAAAAAATCTGCAGTGAAAAAAGCACCTGCCAAGAAAGCGACTGTGAATGAAATACCTGCGAAAAAAGCGGCCATGAAGGCCGACCCTGACAAACTCACCACCAAAAAACCAGCCGCCAAAAAACCTGCAGCCAAAAAGCCACCAGTTAAAAAAGCAGCCCCCAAAGCGGCGGCAGCTGATGAAAATAATGATGTCTTAGACGGTTAAAAGCGCCCTTAACGGGGCGTTTTTAACACGAGTTTTGTCATAATATGGGCGGGGGTAATCTCGCCCAATAAAGTGCCATCTTGTGCCACATTCAGAGATTTTTCTCCGTTTTGAAGATATTTTAGCACATCATTAAGTGGGGTGTCAGGCGATACTTTGTTTGCATCAAGGTCCGAAAGCTTGCCCTCTTGCATCACATCGATGGCTTGCAAGACCAAAAGTGGGTTCATATGGGCCACGAAATCTGCAACATAGTTAGAGGCAGGGTTAGCGATAATTTCGCGCGCCGTACCGCATTGCACAATGCGTCCCCCTTCCATCAAGGCGATACGATTTCCGATTTTAAACGCCTCATCTAGATCGTGGCTGACAAAAACGATGGTGCGTTTCAGGGTCGATTGCAGGGCCAGCAGTTCATCTTGCAGGCGGCCGCGGATCAATGGATCAAGTGCCGAGAAGGGCTCATCCATCAGTAAAATCGGCGCATCTGTGGCAAAGGCGCGGGCCAATCCCACCCGCTGCTGCATGCCGCCAGACAACTCAACCACTTTACGGTCAGCCCATTGCATCAGATTAACAAGATCAAGCTGCGCATCGACTTTGGCCTTACGCAGCAGTTTTGGCAGCCCCGCGAGTTCTAGCCCAAGGCCGATGTTTTCACGTACCGTGCGCCATGGCAACAGGCCAAAGGCTTGAAAAACCATCGCAATATGTGACAAGCGCAAGCGACGTAATGTGTCGCGGCTGGCGTGGGTGACCGATAGCATCTGTTCCCCCTCTTTCACACGTACCTCGCCACGCGCTAGCGGGTTGAGCCCGTTCACGGCCCGCAAAAGCGTTGATTTACCCGAGCCAGACAGGCCCATTAAAACCAAAATCTCGCCTTCTTTGACAGTTAGCGAACAATCATGCACCCCTAAAATCTGGCCAGTTTGTTCTTGAATTTCGCCGCGCGACAGGCCTTGATCCATTAGCGGCAGGGCTATGGCAGGCTTGTTGCCAAATACGATCGAGACATTATTAAATTCTACAGCGTTCATTTTCTGCTCACCCGCAACATCCGATCTAGTAATATTGCCACAACCACGATGATCATGCCTGACTCAAAGCCAAGTGCTGTATTGACCGAGTTAAGCGCCCGCACAACCGGCACGCCCAAACCGTCGGCACCCACCAAAGCCGCGATCACCACCATCGACAGCGACAGCATAATGGTTTGATTAAGCCCCGCCATGATTTGAACGAAAGCGTAAGGCAACTCAACCTTCCAAAGCCTTTGCCAAGGAGTGGCGCCGAAGGCGGTTGCGGCCTCAAGCAGCGGCAGTGGAGTGCTGGAAATGCCTAAATGGGTAAGGCGAATGGGGGCAGGCAGCACAAAAATAACAGTGGCAATCAAGCCAGGTACCATGCCAATTCCGAAAAATACAATCGCCGGTATCAGATAAACAAAGGTTGGTAAGGTTTGCATCAGATCAAGCACAGGCAAAATCGACGCATAAAGGCGCGGCCGATGTGCCAAGGCAATGCCGATGGGTACACCAATACCCATACAGACCACACAGGCCGACAAGACCAAGGTCAGGCTCTGAGTCACCGCATCCCAATAGCCTTGGTTCAATATAAACATAAAGCCAAAAAAAACGATCGCCGTGCTTTTCCACGAGCGCTGCAGAAAATAGGTCAGTGCCAAAAAACATACAATAATTACGAACGGATGCGGCGTTTGCAGCACGAAAAGGATCGCATCAATCAAAGCTTCCATGCCCCCGCGCATTGTATCAAAGACGCCAGATCCATTGATCTTTAGCCAGTCAAATACCAGTTTGGCAGTTTTGCCAACGGGTATCTTTAGCTCTAAAAACTCGTCCATTGCCACACCTTAAAAACACCCCTCCGATGAAAGGAAGGGTGCTAAATGGTTAAGATTAAAGACCCAAAGCCGCTTTAACAGCCGCAAGACCGTTGGCGCCGTCTTTGGTCGACACGCCAGCAAGCCAGACGTCTAGTGTGCCAGGGTTGGATGACAGCCAAGCGCTCGCCGCAGCCTGAGGGTCGGCCCCATCGTTCAGGATTGCGCCCATTATTTCATTTTCCATCGCCAATGAGAAGGAAAGATTGTTAAGCAAAGCGCCCGTATTTGGACAGTCAGCCACATAGCCTGCACGCACATTGGTGGCCACTTCGGCGCCGCCCAAATTGGGGCCAAAGAAATCATCTCCGCCTGTCAGATAGCTCATATCAAAATTGGCGTTCATCGGGTGGGGTTCCCAGCCCAAGAAAATGATTGGTTGATTGGCGTTTGAGAGGCGCTCTACCTCGGCCAGCATACCTTGCTCTGAGGATTCGACAACTTTGAATTCCTTAAGACCAAAGGCATTGTCATCCACCATCGACAAGATCAAACGGTTGCCGTCATTACCAGGCTCGATACCAAAGATCTTGCCCTTTAGCTCGTTTGTATGGGTGGAGATATCGGCGAAATCTTTAATGCCAAGGGCGGCACCTGCAGCGTTGGTGGCCAATGTATATTTTGCGCCCTCAAGGTTGACGCGCACAGTTTCGACGGTGCCTGCGTCGCGGTAGGGAGCGATGTCGGCTTCCATTGTAGGCATCCAATTGCCCAAGAACACGTCAATATCGCCACCTGCAAGGGCTGTATAGGTCACAGGCACTGACAGAAGTTTGGTTTCTGTAGCGTAGCCTAAAGCCTCGAGCACCACAGTGGTGGCGGCTGTGGTTGCGGTGATATCGGTCCAGCCTACATCCGAAAAGGTCACTTTATCGCAGCTTGCCGCAAAGGCGGGGCTGACAAATGTTATGGCCGTCGCGGTGACGATTAAAGTTTTGGTGAAGTTCATTTCGTAATCTCCCATTGTTTTTTTGTTGATTGATGAGTTAATAAACGTCAATATTAAACTAAATTACAAGCTAAAAGGATAAAAATGCCCAAGCTTGGTATGGAGCCTATTAGAAAAGCGGCACTTGTCAAAGCCACCATTTTGGAAATTGGGCGTTTGCGGAGCCTGGACGTGACCGTGACACAAATTGCCAAGCGTGCGGGCATGTCATCGGCTTTGGCGCATCACTATTTCGGCTCAAAGGATGAGATTTTCTTGGCCGCAATGCGCCATATTTTAACTATTTACGCAGCCGAAGTACGCGGGGCCCTTATGATCAGCAAAACCGCTCGCGGACGGCTTGAGGCGATTTTGCGCATGTCGTTTTCGGCGCGCAATTTTTATGGCGAATCAATCGGCGCTTGGTTGAATTTTTACGTTTTGGCCCAAACCGCCCCAAAGGCGGCCCGATTACTAGCCGTTTACCAACGGCGACTTAATTCAAATCTGGTGCATGCGCTGCGCCCTCTGGCGAGTGATAGGGCCACAGCCATTGCCTTGACTTTGGGCGCGCTGATCGATGGGGTCTACCTGCGTGAGGCATTGGCCCCAAAGGCCCCAGACGGCGACGCCGCCGTAACAATGATTTTAAACTATCTTGACCTGGAGCTTGGTCGCACCAGCGCACCCATGATTTCTCCATCCAACAGTTTCGGAGCCCCTTTATGACAACAGATTACATAATCATCGGCGCAGGTTCGGCGGGCTCGGCCATCACCTATCGGTTAGCGATGGCGGGGCATTCAGTGACTTTGATCGAGTTTGGCGGTACGGATGCGGGGCCGCTTATTCAAATGCCTGCCGCTTTATCCTATCCGATGAACATGGCGCGCTATGATTGGGGCTTTCAAACTGAGCCCGAGCCCCATCTGGGTGGGCGGCGTTTGGTAACACCGCGCGGTAAGGTGATGGGCGGGTCTTCCTCGATCAACGGTATGGTCTATGTGCGCGGCCATGCCCGCGATTATGACCATTGGGCTGATTCGGGTGCGCAAGGCTGGTCTTATGCCGATGTTTTGCCTTATTTCCAGCGCATGGAACATTGGCATGGGGAAGTTGGCAACAATCAATCGCCCTATCGTGGCGCAGCTGGGCCTTTGCATATTACCCGCGGGCCGCGCA
>DPZQ01000043.1 GCA_003536295.1 Rhodobacter sp.
AAAGCTTAGGTGTGAAGAAATGTTTCAATTCGTTCTCCCTTTCATCTGATGTCTTTTTATTTATCTAAATCCCATTAGATGAGATTTAACTAGAAGTTATCTTAGATTGGGCGTAAAGCAAGTCTTAACTGCCAAGAACCAACATAATCTGTTTCAATTGAATCGGAGCCCATCTTGCGTAAAGCCCAACCTGTCCCCTCAACTGGAGCGCAGTCTGTGCTTTTGGCCCTGAAGGCCAATGGCGTTGACTATCTTTTTGCCAATGCAGGTACCGATTTCCCCCCGATCATTGAGGCCCTAGCCAGCCTAGATCCTGATCTTTTGCCCCAAGCGGTGACCGTACCGCATGAAACCGCCTCGATGGCGATGGCGCATGGCTATTATTTGGTCACGGGCCAAGCCCAAGCGGTGATGGTGCATGTGAATGTGGGGCTGGCTAATGCGGTAATGGGCGTCATCAATGCCGCCAGTGACAATATTCCCGTGATGGTCATGTCAGGGCGCACGCCCATTACAGAATTTGGGCGCCTGGGCTCGCGCGCGACGCCTATTCAATATGGCCAAGAAATGTATGACCAAACTTCGCTTGTGCGTGATGTGGTCAAATTCACATATGAAATGCGATATCCTGAACAGGGTGCGGCCTTGGTTGGGCGGGCTTTAACGCTGGCCAAGTCAGAGCCACAAGGCCCTGTTTACCTGTCATTGCCACGCGAACCGTTGGATGAGTTGATCCCTGAGGCCGGCTCCGCTTGGCCTGCCGTGCAAAAGCCTGCGTCAGGTGCTCAACCCGATGCGGGTTTGATTGATGACTTGGCCAAGCGGCTGGCCACGGCCAAAGCGCCTGTGATTTTATGCCAACGCTCGGACCCGCAGGGGCGCACGGCTAAAGCGCTGTCTTCCTTGGCGGCAAGGCACGCAATTGGGGTGGTTGAGCCTTTTAGCGTGCGCAATGTCTTGCGCTTTGATGATCCGTCTTTATTGGGATACGATGCAACCAAAGCCTTGCAAGAGGCGGATGTGATCGTGGTGGTGGACTGTGATATACCTTGGATTGCCCTAAACCAAACACCAAATTCACAAGCCTACGTGGCCCATATTGGCCCCGATCCGCATTTTCAACGCATGCCTGTGCGGGGCTATCAAACCGATATGGCGCTGACATCGGATCCTTGTGCTGCCATAGTGGCCCTTGATAATGCCCTAAGTCATATCGCGGTTGAGACCTCAGTGCGTCGCGCCACTTTGGTACAAAAATCGGCAGTGCGTGTGAACCTTATGAGCCAAAAAGCCGAGATTCCCGAAGCGGCGATCACAGCCGAATGGATGAGTAAATGTGTGGCCGACATCATGGATGACCGTGCGGTTGCCTTTACTGAACTTGGGCTTTTGCCTCAGTTCATGACGCTGGCAGGGGCGAACCGCCTGTTCTCAAATGTGCATGCGGGGGGGCTAGGCTGGGCCATGCCAGCTGCCCTCGGTGCGCAATTGGCCGACCGCGATCGGTTGGTCATCGCTGCGATGGGAGATGGCTCTTATATGTTTGCCAATCCTGTGGCATGCCATCAAATCGCCGAGTCACTTGGTTTGCCAATTTTGACAATCATAAAAAATAACGGGATGTGGAATGCGGTGCGACGATCGGTAGTGCGCGGTTATCCTCAAGGGGCGGCGGCCAAAGCAAATGTGATGCCGCTAACCTCGCTTGAGCCGGTACCAGATTTCACTATGATAGCGGCGGCAAGCCGCGCCCATGTTGAACGTTGCGAAACGCCCGCCGACCTGCCCGCCGCCCTAGCGCGCGCGGTTGCGGTAATTAGGAGTGAAAAGCGGCAGGTCTTGCTTGATCTTCGTGTTGCTGTCTCGGAAATTTTTTGAAAGTTGGTGCGATATGCTTGTTGCAGGTATTTCGGTACATTTGATCTATGCCGCTGGGGCCTTTTTCACGGGTGGCATTTTAAAGGGTGCAACGGGCGCAGGAGCGCCGATCATTGCCATTCCGATTTTGACCTTTTTATTTGATGTGCCAACGGCGGTGGCCAGTTTTACTCTGCCTAATCTTCTGTCTAATCTGTGGCAGGGGTGGCATTTTCGCAAAAGCCAAACGACGGGTAGCTTTGCTTGGATTTATGGGTTTGCGGGCTTATTGGGGGTGGTGATAGGGACTGTGGGATTGGCTCATTTACCCCAAGCGCTTTTGTCGTTGATGCTTAGTGGCGTAGTGGTGGCGTATTTGATTTTTCGTCGCCTTAATCAGACCTGGGCCCTTAGCCTTAAGGCCGCGCGCCGATTTGGCCCGTTTGCCGGGCTTGTCGGGGGGCTTTTACAAGGTGCGGCTGGAGTTTCAGCACCCGTTTCGGTGACGTTTCTGAACGCTATGAAACTGCCACGCGCCACCTTTATTGCGGTTATTTCGATCTTTTTCGTGTCAATGTCGATCGCGCAAGTCCCGATGTTGATTGGATTCGGAATCTTAACGGGCCCTTTGTTGGGCTTAAGCCTGATTGGCACGGCTTTGGTTTTTGCAGGCATGCCGATTGGAGCATGGCTGGCCAAACGCTTAAACGCCAGCCGATTTGACCTATTGATCCAAGGAGTTTTGGGCCTGATGGCACTGGGTCTTATTGTCAAATCACTGGGGCCTATGTCAGATTTTTGGTGATTTTAGCTTTGCTTTCTAGCACCTTAAGCAGCGGCCGTTGAGCAGCGGTTGGTTCGCAGTCTCGACGCTTGTTGATCCCAATCACGTTAGAGGGGATATGGTTTTTGACCCTAATGTGATTAACAGGCCTTTTTTATTTTATCGCGGCAGTGCCTACTTGATGGAAATAAAAACTTATGGGGCTGACCCAGATAACGCGAAAAAGGTGTTA
>DPZQ01000185.1 GCA_003536295.1 Rhodobacter sp.
GCTATCTTCAGGGGCGCTGCTATAGGCTTGGATATGGTCCACCACCCTCCGAATAGGGTTGACAATCAAGCGACGCACTGCACCAAATAAAAGCCCGGCTGTCACCGCCGAAATCAATGCCGAAAGCCCCAAAACTCGCAAGCCGTAGTCAAGCATCGCTGCGCGTAAAGGCGCGGTAGGCAGCGTGATCTCTATTAACAGTCCCGCATCTTGCACGGGTGTGCCGATCACCCGCATAATATGTGGGCTTTGGCTTAGAACGGCCAAAATCGCATCTTTTATTAAAATCAGCGGCTTGGAATTTCGCAAATCATAAGTGACAAAGATCGGTTCGGGTAGAGGCGAGGATAGCACCAGCTGGCGCATCTCATCGCGCCGCAACACCACGTTATAAACGCCTGCATTGGACAAAAGCTCTTGCTCAAGCGATGGCGCGATCATGCCCGCATTATTCAACAATGCAAGCGAGGCAATCTGCGCCTTTTCCAAACGCAACATCAAATAGCTTTCGCGAAACCGCGCGATCGAGGGCACCAGAATCAAAACCTCGGCCAGCATAACAAACGCTACAACCAACAACAAAAGTCGGCCAGAAAGTGTTCGAAAAAAGTTGCCATTTTGGCGCATGCATGGTTCCTAAAGGGTGCAAGCGGGTGCGCTATGCAAGCTGGTGGTCCTTGCCAACTTGTCTAAAGATAGCGCTGCACAAACAATACCCAAGCCCTGATCCATAAGTTACCAAATAATTTCGGCGAAAAATAGCCCCTGACAGCCTGTTTTGAAATTTCTGACAGGGTCGGATAGGGGAAGGTCATTCCCGCCACAGCCGAAAGGCTGATTTTGCGCGTCAAGACCAAAGTCCAAAGACTGATCAGCTCGCCCGCATGGGGCGCGGTGATCCCAACACCTATGGGGCGGCCTGCATATATTATCAGTTTGATCAGCCCTTGATCTTGCTGATCTTGAGTTTGCGCTCGGTCCGAGCATTTCAATGACTGAGTGATGACCGTCACCTTATCACCGTAGTGTGCACGTGCCTCGGCCAGGGTTAGGCCTACTTGTGCCAGCTCGGGGTCGCTATAGGTGACACGCGGGATAAGTGTGCGCTTTTTGCGTGCCCGCAGACCAAATAACAAACGCCGCGCCAAAAGGCCCGCATGTGTGCCAGCAACATGGGTGAATTGCAGCCCGTCTTGCACCGCATCGCCCATCACATAAATGCGCTTATTGCTGGTGCGCAGGTCATCGCTCGCAAGCACACCATTTTTGCCAGTTTTTACCCCTGCCACGTCAAGGCCCAGCCCCATAATCTGCGGCTGGCGCCCTGTGGCCATTAAAAGATGCGATCCTGTCAGCGTCGTGCCATCTGCAAGCGTGACGCGAATACTCCCCTCTGGCCCTGTGGGTGCGACCCGTTTGATAGTATGATCGATATAAAGGGCCACAGTTTCGGCGCGTAAGGCCGCCGCGACAGGGGCGGTCAAGTCGGGATCCTCGCAACCCAAAAGCGGGCCTGAATCAATTAGGCTGACCTGAACACCCAACCTGACATGGGCCTGCGCCATTTCGACACCAATGGGCCCAGCACCAATGATCAACAAATGTCTAGGTAAAAGGCTTGGATCAAAAATGGTTTCGTTGGTTAGGTAGGGCACGCTGTCAAGGCCCGCAATCAGCGGCACAGAGGCGCGCGAGCCTGTTGCGATCACAAACCGGCGCGCTTTTATCACATGCCCGCCCGCCTCAAGCGTTTTGGGCGAAGTGAAGCGCCCCCAAGCCCGAATGACAGTGACGCCTAGCCCCTCAAAACGGTCTTGGCTGTCGTGGGGGGCGATTTTCGCAATAACTTCAGCTACATAAGCTTTGGCGCGGGCCAGGTCCACATGAAGCGCTTGACCCTGTGTGACGCCCATTTTTGCGGAACCGCGCGCCTGATGTGCGGCCTTGCCCGCTGCAATCAGCGCTTTTGAGGGTATGCAGCCCACATTCAAACAATCGCCCCCCATTTTGTCCGCTTCGACAAGCACAACCTTTACCCCAAGTTGTGCTGCACCCGCCGCCAGCGACAGCCCGCCCGAGCCTGCACCAATGATACAAAGATCAGTCTTTAGGTATTCCATGCGCGCGCCTTTCTTTTTGCCAAGAAGACATCACAAGAGGCAAGGCCGCCAAACCAGCTAGGCCTAAAATTGGTACCAATATATGGGGCGCAAAGATAATCGACAGATCAGGGCTTTGGCCTGCGGCAAAAACTTCGGACAGGCCGGCACCAACCGAGGTATAGACCGCAGCCCCCGGCAAGATGCCAAGCATCGTTGACAAGGCAAAACGGTGGAACCGCACCCCAACTAAAGCTGGCACGATATTTGCCACGAAAAATGGCACCGCAGGTACCAACCGTATCATGAAAAGAACCGACCATTCATGCGCCAAAAGACCCGCTTGCAAACGTGCCACATTGCCCCCCTTCGTGGTTATTTGTTGAGCCAAACGCGCACCAAACCCCGCCTTCACGGCCCAAAAAAGCGCCATCGCCCCCAAACTAGCCGCAGCCACATTCAAAAGCGTGCCCAGATAAAGACCAAAGAGAAAGCCCCCCGTCAAACTGGCCACCAAAGCGCTTGGCAGGCTTAAGGCCACCAAAAACGCGTAAGACAGAACAAAAAGGCACACAGTTAGAGAAAAATGCTGCGCGGTGAATGTGGCAAGCCTTTCGTGATAAAGCGCCAAGGTCTCGAGGCCAAGCCAATCTTTCAAAAGGTAAAAAACTAACCCAAAAAGGCCAATCAGCCCGACGGCCAAGATCCAGCTCAAAGGCCTCTGGGCGCGCCCCTGGCGCGCACGCGTGATATTTGATTCTTGCGACGGCATTTTACCCCCAATTATCACATAGGTGTGGCGACAAAATCCACCTATGCCTAGCTTTTTTTGTCACCGTCACGGGTATTTGATACTTTGGGCGCCGAATCGAGGCACAGGCCTGATGCGTAAGACGCAGGGTAGCTGGCTGTTTGGTTTGGGACATTTACAAATTTTGGAGCGTTTTTTTTTACAAAGCGCACAAAGAAATAGAAAATTACACGAAAAGGCCCGAGTTGGAATTGACTTGGATAAAAACCACCCGTAAAGGACAACCCTTGATAAAGGCCGTCTTGGAACTCCAAGGCCGCACCTATGATGGAGACCGCGATGAAGCGTACTTTTCAACCTTCGAACCTTGTGCGCTCACGTCGCCACGGATTTCGGGCGCGTATGGCGACCAAAAATGGCCGTACAATCCTTGCTAACCGTCGTGCCAAGGGCCGCAAAAAACTTTCTGCTTAATTCGAGTGACCTTCGGGTCTGACAATAAGGCTATCTTATGACACCGCCGATGGACAAGGGAACGCAGGCCACAAGCCAAGTTACCTCAGCTCCTCAGGCGGTTTCTGCATTGGCGCAGCCGAAATTAACTAAAATAACCAAACGGGCCGAGTTTTTACGTGCTGCCAACGCCAAACGCCAAGCAGCACCCGGATTTTTGGTGCAAGCCCGGGCGCGCAATGATGGCGATTTGGAGCTGCGGGTAGGGTTTACCTGCTCTAAAAAAATTGGCAATGCAGTGGCTCGCAATCGGGCAAAACGTCGTTTGCGAGCCGTGGCGCGGGCGATATTGCCGCATGGTGGGCTGGCGGGTTGGGATTATGTGCTTGTTGGGCGCCCTGCGGTGACTACTGTCCGCCCCTTTGAGGATCTCTGCTGTGATTTAACCCGCGCGCTTGCGCTTATACACACTAAATCCTTGACATGAGCCCACTGGCCTATGTTCTTTCCCTGCCCATTCGAGCTTATCGGCTGCTTTTGTCGCCTTGGTTAGGCAATGGATGTCGCTTTCATCCAACCTGCAGCGCCTATGCGCTTGGCGCGTTGGAAAAACACGGCGCGGTTAAGGGCAGTTTCTTAGCCGCATTGCGCATTTTGCGTTGCAACCCTTGGGGCGGCCAAGGCTATGACCCTGTACCAGGCACAGATCCTGACCATGACTGACCCTCAGATCAGGGAAAAGCGGGTGCAGACTGGGCAAATCACGCACAATAGACTAGCCTTTTTTAACGTTCAAAAAAATGCAGGTTCCCATGCTTGATGATATCCACGAAATTCACCCGTTATTTTACGGAGCGCCGCGCACCACGGAATTTAAAAAGCTGCGCAAACGAATTGTGCGCGAAATGCGCGATGCAATTGAAAAGTACGGCATGATCCAACCGGGCGCGCGCTGGCTGGTGTGCCTTTCGGGAGGGAAAGACAGCTATACAATGCTGGCCATTTTGCACGAATTGAAATGGCGCGGATTGCTTCCGGTTGAGCTTTTAGCCTGCAACCTAGACCAAGGCCAGCCCAATTTCCCCGCCACCGTCTTACCAGAGTTTTTGCAAAAAATGGGCGTGCCCCACCGTATTGAATATCAAGACACCTATTCGATCGTGATGGATAAGGTACCCACAGGCCATACGATGTGTGCTCTTTGCTCACGCTTAAGACGCGGAAATCTTTACCGAATTGCCCGTGAAGAGGGTTGCTCTGCCGTTGTTTTGGGGCATCACCGAGACGATATTTTAGAAACCTTCTTTATGAACCTCTTTCACGCAGGTCGCCTTGCCACCATGCCGCCCAAACTTTTAAACGAAGAGGGGGACCTGTTCGTATACCGCCCCTTGGCATTTGTGGCCGAAGCCGATTGCGAAAAATTTGCAGCCGCCATGCAGTATCCAATC
>DPZQ01000145.1 GCA_003536295.1 Rhodobacter sp.
GGACGAAAGGTCAAAACGCGGCGGGGACTGATTGGAACTTCGTCGCCAGTTTTAGGATTACGGCCCAGTCGCGCTTTTTTAGCTCGCACAGAAAAGGTTCCAAAGGATGATATTTTAACTTGTTCGCCTTCAGTCAGTCTATCAGAGATATGGCCAATAATTGATTCAACCAGTTTCGCAGATTCGTTGCGTGATAGTCCAACTTCATTCAAAACTGCTTCGCTTAAGTCCATCCGAGTTAATGTTTTTTCACTCATTCTATCCTCCATGTTGTTTCAAGATGTGCCGATTTTTTTTGTCTGTCAAGGTGGTAGCAGTGGTATGCGCTACCAGCGCAACACCACTGCCCCCCAAGCTAAGCCGCCACCAATTGCTTCGGTCACCAAAAGATCGCCACGTTTGATCTGCCCGCGTGCCACTCCAACTGATAGGGCCAAAGGAATCGATGCCGCCGAAGTATTGCCATGATCTTGCACCGTGACCACAACTCGCTCCATCTCAACGCCCATTCGCTGTGCCGTGGCCGAGATGATGCGCAAATTAGCCTGATGAGGTACAATCCAATCAACATCATTCGCCCCAAACCCCGCTTTCTCCAGTGCAGCATGGGCTGTTTGGGCCAACTTTTCAA
Source organism: Rhodobacter sp. (assembly GCA_003536295.1). Taxonomy (GTDB): domain Bacteria; phylum Pseudomonadota; class Alphaproteobacteria; order Rhodobacterales; family Rhodobacteraceae; genus UBA10365. The sequence continues at coordinate 632 of DPZQ01000145.1, forward strand.
CGGCATGGCGAAATACTTCTTTGCCTTGCATCCGCAAAAATCCGGTAGTCCCGGTTGAGGTCCCGCCATCAACATAAAGCAAGTCGCTAAATTGTCCGTCTGAATGCAGATCGGTGGCCAAAATTCCACGATCTTTATTTGTGCCTGTGGCCGTCTCCTCGGCTTCTAGGACCAGCGCGCCTGCGCCATCACCAAATAAAACGCTAGTGGTACGGTCTTGCCAATCCATTAATTTCGAAAAGCTTTCCGCGCCAATCACCAAAACACGTTTTGCTTGACCCGACAGGATCAGGGCATTGGCAGTGCTCAACGCATAAATAAAACCTGCACAGACTGCTTGCACATCAAAGGCGAATCCTTGGCGCATACCAATTTTTGCCTGCACCATTGTGGCAGCTGAAGGAAAGGTCAAATCTGCGGTTGAGGTAGCCAAAACAATGGCATCAATATCACCAGCCGAAAGATTTGCATCTAGCAAAGCTGCGCGCGCCGCAGCGGCTGCTAGGTCCGAGGTGGTTTCGCCTTTGGCCACAAAATGGCGCCGTTCGATACCCGAGCGGCTTTTGATCCACTCATCCGATGTATCAACGATTTTTTCCAAATCTGCATTTGTCACAATATTCTGTGGCAAATAGTGCCCAATGCCTGCCACCACGGCCCTTATTGTCATGTTTTATCCGTTCACCGCTGCCTGAGGCATCTCATTTAATGCAGAAGACTGCCCTGCATGCGTTGCAGATGCAACCTGTTCGGCTAAATCACTAGTGAAATTCGACGCGGCCAGCTGGTAGGCAAGGCGCACAGCAGCAGCAACACCCGTCGCATCAGCGGACCCGTGCGATTTCACAACTGTTCCGTTTAAACCCAAAAAAACACCCCCATTCACGCGGCGGGGATCCATTGTTCTACTTAAGCGTTTGAGTGACGACATCGACACAAGTGCAGCTATTTTGGATAAAAGCGTTGCAGAAAAAGCCTCGCGCATTAAGTCGGATAACAGTTTTGCTGTTCCTTCTCCAGTTTTTAGCGCAATATTGCCCGTAAATCCGTCTGTTACAATCACGTCGCACACGGTGCCTGGAATGTCACCGCCTTCGACAAATCCGATAAAATCATAGTTGCCCGCAGCACTAGCCGCGGCAATGAGCTCATGCGCAAGCTTCAGTTCAACCCGGCCCTTATGCTCTTCGGTGCCTACATTCAAAAGCCCAACACGCGGTTTTTTTAAACGTAAACCGTTGCGCGCGTAGGCTACCCCCATTGTTGCATATTGCAATAAATCGGCAGCATCGGCCTTGATATCGGCTCCTACATCCAACATAATATTAAATCCACCCGCATTGCGCGAGGGCCAAAGACAAGCGATAGCAGGACGATTGACATTAGGTAATTTGCGCAACCTGATCATTGAAAGTGCCATCAAAGCGCCCGTGTTACCACAGGACACAGCAACCGTTGCTTCTGATTTTTTAATACATTCGATGCAAGACCACATCGACGTCCCTTCGCCGTGGCGCATCACGTGGCTCGGCTTGTCATCCATTCTGACTACACGCGGCGCATGGGACAATGTGCACCGCGCCTTTAAAATACTGTGCGAACTTATCAAAGGCGCTAGCATAGCTTCGTCGCCGTGTATGATAAAGTTCAGATTCACAAACTCTGCGGCAGACAAAGCTAAGCCTGCGACAACTGACGCAGGCCCACGATCTGATCCCATCGCATCAACTGATATAACGACTTTCTTGGTCGTTGGTGTCGCCGATTTTTGTTCGTGCGACATAGCGCAGCGCCTGACGGGGCGCGGCTTACGCCGCGTCCTCGTCCATGTCAGTAGCCACGGTCATAGCCACGACTTCCCGAGAATCATAATGACCACAAGCACCACATACGTGGTGTGGGCGTTTCAATTCGCCACAATTTGCACATTCAGCAGGATTTCCCGCAACCAGTGCATCGTGAGAACGTCGCATATTGCGTTTCGATTTGGTAATTTTACTCTTTGGGACAGCCATGTCACATCCTCGATTTTGGGAACATGTCCCAGATTTCTTTCGGTTCAAATGCGGATTTAAAACCCGACAAGACACCATATAATAAAGCGCGGAACATACTGCTATTTCATGTCAGCGCAAGTCTTTATTGCGGTTTTTTAGTCTTTCGACGTAAAAAGTCCGCCTGTACCTCAGTCGCCTGTCTTGGGGGGCTTTGTCAAGCTCTCTGCAAGGCCCGCCAGGCCGGCAAAGGGATGCACGTCGGCGTCTACTAAAGGTTCTACACCTGGGGCGGCAAAAGCCGCCTGATCCATGCGGGCTTCCGGTGCGCGTGGAAAGGGCGGCAGTGCCAAGGAAAGTGCTTCCATGCCGACATCGGTGGGGTCAATTGTTTCGGGCAGGGGTTCGAGCGTGTCATCTTCGGGGATTTCAACCTCGTCTGCTTCGGGAATGGGCATTTTTGCTAGATAGGTGACCACTACCTCTTCGGTGATTTTGGTGTAAACAGGTTCAAGTGAAATGATGCAGGCCTGTTCTACGGTTGCAATAAGCTGCCCTGTCAAACTGAAATCGTGTTTGCCTTTTGGCGTAATTTCGCCTTTGAACTTATATGCTTTCACCGCATGGATGTCTAAAAAATGCGCCATTTTCTGCAAATCTTCTTGTGGGGCCGTGATGTCAAATCGTGTTGGTTTTCTTGGTGAGAGTTTGGCCACGTTAAAAGGGTTAGAACAGGCATATTTTATGGGGTTTTGCACGGGTTCATCCAATATTTTGTAGTAATATGGCGCTAAAACCCACTCGGGCGCAAGTGATAAACATTGAAATCTTGAACAACGCCCTGAGCTTCTATAAGCCAAGGGCAGATGATTGGTGAAATTTATCCCGCAAGGACAATTTATGACACATTCTGCAGATTTTGATCCAGATGTCGCCCCCAAGAAGGGAGGCAATGTACGCGCTACGAGTCCCGCATGTGTGTTGGAGTTGCTGTCCCTGCCCTTTGCCTTTTTTGGGCTTTTGTTGGTGCTGGTGGCTTGTGGGCCACTGGTGCGCACACATGGTTACATGCCCAACCCCAGCGAAATTGCGTTGATTGAAATAGGCACTGATACACGCGAGAGTGTGGCCGAGAAGATTGGCCGGCCTTCAATTCAAAGTCTTTTGACAGAAGATGGTTGGTATTATGTGCAGACCAACATTGTACAAGTCGGCCCAAAAGCTCCGGTAGAACAAGGCCGTCAAGTCTTAGTCATCAGTTTTGATGCCAAAGGTATCGTGGCTAATGTCGCGGAATTTGGCCAAACTCAGGGGCAAATTGTGGTGCTTTCAAGCCGTGTGACGCAAAGTGATATTCGTGGAGTCAGTTTCTTGCGCCAATTAATGGGCAATGCTGGGCGAGTGAATGCCGCAGATATTCTGGGTAATTAAGTTAAAAAGTCTATTTATTTTTTTCTTCAAAGAGTAGGGCTACGCCGTTCATGCAGTAGCGTAAGCCTGTGGGAGCGGGGCCATCGGGGAAAACATGTCCCAAATGGGCCGCACAGCGCCCGCAGTGCACCTCGGTGCGGCGCATTAAAAAGCTTTGATCCACCGTTTCGCCCACAGCATCAGGGCTGATGGGTGCATAAAAACTGGGCCAGCCTGTGCCGCTTTCAAATTTAGTGTCCATATCAAACAAGGGGGCGTTACAGCACTGGCACAAAAATACTCCCTCAGCGTTTGGGAAGTCATCATGGCTAAAGGCGCGTTCGGTTCCATGCTTGCGGGTTACCTTATAGGCAAGCTCAGATAGTTGCGTTTGCCACTCTTCATCGGTTTTCGACACTTTATCGTTCACTAGGAAGCGTCCTTCTTTGCTATTTTATTGCTGATGCTCTAACAGGCTACTAAATGCAAATCTAATCCGTCTTCTGGCAGAGTCCATGGGTTTAGAGGAGTTGATGCTTGCTTAATTAAAGGGCCTCCATCAACCGAGTAGCGCCCAAACTCCGTAATGTCCGAGGAAATTTTTCAAAATTCATAAAGAATCGTTTCGTAAATATAGCTAAAACGACGCAAACTATTCTGATACCAAATGGCCGCAGCGCCTGATAAAAAAACTGTAAAGATAGAGAGCTTTTATTCAGTCTTCTAGTGGTAATTGGGCTGTCCGGTCTGGTGCCTCACTGCCTCTATGTTTTGCAATTTTTAATCTAAGCGCCCTCAGGGTTTGGCCGCAAACCATGGCCGAGCTGAGCCGTTTGTGCCTGATCCTAAGCACAAATCCAGGGCTCAGCGCGCTCATCTGCCGCACTGGACCTTATTCGGCCATTGCTGAAAAGTGATCTAAGCCAGGGTCTGAGTTTCTGATCGTGCAATGATAGATTGCGACTTGGCGGTGCCGATTGTTTTGATCGCAATTGATATTTGGTGCTACCCCTGCCGCATGGGTCAAATTGCAACTATATAATATTGCAACCAATTTGGATGCTAATAATATAGCAAATCAATCAACCCCAGTTGACCTTGCGCGCGCGCCCAGATAGGTCGCGCCCATGGCACGTATACCCTTACTTCAGCTTTCTGACATTTCACTCACCTTCGGGGGCGAGCCGATCTTTGATAAGCTTGATTTGGTAGTGCATCCAGGTGATCGGGTGGCTTTGGTGGGGCGTAATGGCTCTGGAAAATCGACGCTGATGAAAATTATGGCGGGGTTGATTGAGCCTGACAAGGGCACACGTGTAGTGCCTGTAGGCGTGACAGTGGGCTATATGGAACAAGATCCTGACCTCTCGGGGTTTGAAACGCTGGGCGATTACGCAGCGTCGCATCTGCCCGAGGGAGAAGAATATCGCGTAGCCATGGTGGCCGAAGGGTTGAAATTTCAGCCCGAAACCCTGGTCACTTCGGCTTCGGGTGGTGAAAAACGTCGTGCGGCTTTGGCCAAGCTGATGGCTGAGGCGCCAGAACTTATGTTGCTAGATGAGCCGACCAACCATCTTGATATTCAAGCTATTCAATGGCTTGAGGAAGAACTCAGAGGCACCCGCACCGCTTTTGTTTTGATCTCGCATGATCGGGCGTTTTTGCGGGCGCTGACACGTGCCACCCTTTGGGTTGACCGTGGCCAAGTGCGCCGACGAGAACATGGGTTTGACGGGTTTGAAGAATGGCGCGAAGAAATATGGGAACAAGAAGATGAGGCTCGCCACAAGCTAGATCGCAAGATCAAAGCTGAAGCGCGTTGGGCGGTTGAGGGCATATCGGCCAGACGCAAACGCAACCAAGGGCGGGTGCGCGCGCTGGCTGACTTGCGGGCCGAACGCGGTGCACAAATTCGCCGCCAAGGCACTGCCGCCTTTGAGCTTGAGGCCGG
>DPZQ01000212.1 GCA_003536295.1 Rhodobacter sp.
GCGATGCTTGAAACCGACTGGGGAATTTGCGTCCAAACCATATTAAAGACACCTTGGCTATCGCGCTCCAGTATTATTTGCGCTCCCACAAAGGCCAAACTACGGGGTTGAAACTGCCCCTGCAACGCTGATTTTAGGTCAACCAACATGCGGAGCTCAGGCAATTTCATCAAGGCCTTGCCTGCAGGGTCAAAAAGCTTCACTTCCCGAAGATGCAAGATTGGGCTTAGGTTTTTTGCAATAGCCAAATCCATCTGACCTATTTGCATCCGCGATCCACGCTCTTGGGCCATAGTGTCATTCAGTGCTTTTTCAAAACTTTGAATAATAGGCCCTGGTATAGGCAGTCTTCGATCAAGCGCGGCCAAAGCTATCACAGCAAAGCACAAAGCTATGATTACTAAAAGCAATGCCCCCAGAAACTTATAAAAAATCCGAATCCAAAGCCGTGAGGCCGCGGGTACTACTATCGAATCACTTGCTTTATTATCGTTGGGCCAATTGGGCATAGACTTCTTTCTTATTTTATTCTTGGGTTGCCTTTATCTTTTGTAAAAGGCAACTAAAACAGTAATATCGTTTTATTTAATGCAAGGATATAGAATGAGCGAAACAGTTTTAACCCCATCCGACAGCGCTCCCGACTTCACCTTGCTACGTGATGGCGGTGAAAGCGTTACATTGTCAGCACTTATGCCCCAAAAAGTTGTGCTTTACTTTTATCCCAGAGATGACACGCCTGGCTGCACAATCGAAGCGTTAGACTTCACGGCCCTGGCACACGAATTTGCCAAAGCCAATACGGTGATCTTTGGCATTTCAAAAGATCCTATCAAAGCGCATGATAAATTTGTCAAAAAACATAATTTAAACATTTCTTTACTGTCAGATTATGAAAACACCATATGCGAGTCCTACGGTACCTGGGTCGAAAAATCTATGTATGGGAAAATATACTCAGGCATCGAGCGCGCAACTTTTTTGATAGGCTCTGACGGTCGGATTTTACAGATTTGGCGCAAAGTCTCAGTCAAGGGCCATGCCGAGGCGGTTTTGGCCGCCACAAAAGCCGCCATCTAGTGACACACCAAACCCAATATTGGCTTCAAAAATAAGCGAAATTCTGCTCAAATGAACCAAAATTTGGCATTCAACCTTTCAGAGGCCGACTTCAGCCAAGCCATGCCTTGTCGTTTTAAGCACGCCTCTCTAACTGTTCTGTTCAAAGCTTAGGATTGATAAATGATAAGCGCATTTTTGAATACAGCAAATGCACGGTTAGGTCGATATTTTCCCGAGCAACGCATCTATTTAAAAACCGAAAGTGACATGCGCTATGTGCGTTTGACGCCTTTTGCCCAGATAAGCGCTACGACGATTCTGGCCTTTCTATTTTTGTGGCTTTTATTCTCCACCACCATCGTTTTGATTGAGGCCACACAATCCAGCGGTGAGCGCGATCAATCGGGCAGTCAGCAACGATTGTTTGAGCAACGTTTAAGCGCTTTATCCCAAGACCTCAATCTGCGCACCAATGAAGCTATCAGCGCGCAAAAACGCTTTAACAAAGCCCTTGCGCAGGTTTCGCAAATGCAAACCACCTTACTCGCTTCGGACGATCAGTTACGTGAATTAGAAACGGGCATAGATGTCATTCAAAACACCCTGCGACGCGCCATTAAAGAGCGTGACGCCGCCCGCGCAGAAACCAAAGATATAAAAGCCAAAGTCAAAGGACCCAAAGGGGTTAAGCGGTCAATCCAAGAAATAGCAGACGACGCGCAAGACAGCTTGTATTATATGGCCGAGGCTCTGGAAAGCGCCGCCCTAAATACGGGCACCCTAGAGGATGAAATTGCAAGTGCCGAAGAGATGATCGCCAATTTGGAACATGTCCAAGCAGGCACCAACTTACGCAATGAACTTATTTTGGCACGCCTGGAAGAGGCCGTCGAACTGTCAACCGAACCGCTGCGAAATATGCTCTCGGCCGTGGGCCTTGATGTAGACGTTCTACTTGATCAGGTGCGTGACGGATACTTGGGCCAAGGCGGCCCCCTTCTATCGCCGGCGCTGGAAAAATTAGGAGATACACAGGACGGGTTAATAAACCGATCCCAGCTAATTGTTAACGGTTTTGATACGCTAAATCTTTATGCCGTTGCTATCCAAAATATACCCTTTGGCATTCCTTTGCAAAATAAATACCGTTTAACTTCATCTTTTGGAATCAGAACCGACCCAAAAGAAGGCGGCAAACGTATGCATGAAGGAACAGATTTTGCTTCGGGTTACGGCACACCACTTTATGCTCCAGCAGATGGGATCATAACCTATGCAAACTGGGAATCGGGATATGGAAGGCTTATTAAAATAAGTCATAAATTCGGAATAGAAACAAGATACGGTCATTTATCACTATTACGCGTAAAAGTTGGACAAAAAGTGTCGCGCGGCGAAAGAATAGGTGATATGGGGAACTCAGGACGGTCTACAGGCACCCATCTTCACTATGAAGTCAGGATGAATGGAAAGCCGGTTAACCCGATGACTTTTATTAGGGCAGCTAAAAATGTTTTCTAAAAGTAGAATAAATGAACCAGTCGTGAAACCTTTAGTACAACCTGAAGCGCAAGAAGCAGTGGAGCAAAAAGCGACGCATGCAGCGACCAAGGTTGATTCTGTAATTTCAGGCATTTCGTCACCTAAACATAAAGCTTCGGTTTTGTCCGCAAATCTTACTGTCGTAGGTAATCTGAACACCACAGGTGACGTGGAAGTCGAAGGTACAATTGAGGGCGATATCCGCGCACATTTGTTAACCATTGGCGAAGGCGCTACCATACGCGGCGAAGTTATTGCTGATGACATCGTGATAAACGGTCACATTATAGGACGCGTGCGCGGCCTTAAAGTGCGCCTTACTTCAACCGCTAAAGTAGAAGGCGATATCATTCACAAAACGATTGCAATCGAATCGGGTGCACAGTTTGAAGGGTCGGTGCAACGCCAAGAAGATCCTTTGTCTACTGATAAATTGGCACCCGTTTCAAAATAGCGGTCTATATCTATTGCTTTTACTAGTTATAGGGGCACCCCAGCGGTCGCCTCTATTCTTGATTAGCTTCGGCACGGGATTTACCCGCCACCTCTTGGGCCAACGTGGCGGCCATAAAGCGGTCAAGGTCACCGTCCAGCACGCCTTGGCTGTCAGATGTTTCCGTGCCCGTGCGCAAATCTTTAACCATTTGATAAGGTTGCAACACATAAGATCTGATCTGATTTCCCCAGCCCGCATCACCTTTATTTTCATGCGCTGCATTAATCGCAGCATTGCGCTTATCAAGCTCCAGTTGATAAAGTCGCGACTTCAGCGCGGCCATACAGTTGGCACGGTTTTGGTGCTGTGACTTTTCAGAGCTTGTCACCACAATGCCAGTTGGCATATGGGTTATCCGCACAGCGGAGTCGGTGGTATTGACATGCTGCCCCCCCGCCCCAGATGAGCGGTAAGTGTCAATGCGAATATCATTTGCAGCTACTTCAATATCGATATTATCATCGACCACAGGATAGACCCAAACCGAAGAAAAAGACGTGTGACGCCGCGCCGCGGAATCAAATGGTGAAATCCGAACCAACCGATGCACGCCGCTTTCTGATTTTAGCCAGCCATATGCATTCAGGCCGCTTATCCGATAAGCCACCGATTTGATTCCAGTCTCTTCGCCCTCGGACATGGATTGGGCCTCGACCTTATACCCTTTTTTCTCGGCCCACCTAACGTACATGCG
>DPZQ01000022.1 GCA_003536295.1 Rhodobacter sp.
TTCCCCTCAAAGGCCGCAATCGTCGAAGCAATCGTGATGCGCGATATGGCCCATATTGAACAAGATTTTTCCGAAGTCATCTTGGCCCCTGCCCCTCTAAGCGAATTGCGCTTAAAATTGTCGCAACGTCTGAATGATCCTAACTGTGCGCAAGACGGAGTTTTATGGGCGGAAATTTCTGCGGCAGCCCTGCGTAAACCCGAAGTGGCCCAGATTGTTGCACAAATGGAAACGATGGTTCTGTCTTATCTTTTAACGGTCTTCGTGCGCGTCACTGGCCTGCAAGACGTCGAGGTAGCCCGTAAATATGCTCCCCATGCAGGCCTTATTTTGATGCTGGTACGGGGCAACGCCATACAAAAAGCGCAAGAAACTGCTTTAGGGCATAATCATAAAACTTATGGTCTTACCGCTCTGATCGAGCGTCAAATTCAATCAACCCTTGATGAGATTTCAAATGTATCTGATAAAAATTAAAGAAGTTATGGCTGGGCTCTCTAATCTTGCCCGTCTTTATATCGGTGTGGCAGTACTTTGTGTCGGGGTGATTGTTGCGACGCTTGTTGGCGAGGGTAAACCCATAGGCCCCACAGCCATCGCACAAGAGGTGGAGCTGGCTCCGGCAGTAGAGCAAAATCTTCCCGCAATCACAGTCAGTCGTGTGGCTAATTTAGCACTGAGAGACCGCATAATTGTATCAGGTTTGGTGGGTGCCGTCGAGGTGGTGAATGTTCAGCCACTGATCCAAGGCCAACCAATTGAGGCACTTGAAAGTGATGTTGGTGATCTGGTAACGGCTGGGCAAGTTTTAGCGCGCCTGTCGTCGACCACTCTTGAATTGCAAAAAAGCCAGTTTAACGCGGCTCTTGCTTCGGCGCGAGCCACAATCGCACAGGCCGAAGCACAGGTGCTTGAGGCAACGTCATCCGCAGCCGAAGCGCAGCGCGTAGCTGACAGAACCTCAACCTTGCGGAAACAAGGCACCGCTTCGCAAGCTGCGGCTGATCAGGCTAATGCAAATGCCATTTCAGCGACCGCACGGGTCACAGTAGTAACGCAAAGCCTGGCCGCGGCCCGCGCGCAACTTGAGTTGGCCCAAGCCCAAATGGGAAATGTCGAGCTTGAACTTAAGCGCACTAATGTCGTGGCCCCCGTTGCAGGTAAAATAGTGTCGCGCAATGCGCAGGTTGGCTCCGTTGCGTCAGCCGTGGGATTGCCTATGTTCACCCTCACGCGTGATAATGCGCTTGAGTTGCGGGCCGACGTGGCCGAAAGTGATCTGTTGCGCATCAAATTGGGCCAGACCGTAACCATGCGCGCCGTTGGCACGCGTGAGACTTTAAGCGGTAAAGTGCGCCTTATTGAACCATCGATTGACCTGCGTACAAGGTTGGGGGGGGTGCGCATATCAATTGATACGCCGGAGATGGTGCGTGTGGGTATGTTCATCTCGGCCGAGATTTTGGCCGCCCAGCGTGACAGTTTGGCTATTCCAGTGACGGCCATTGGCTCAACCGCGCAAGGAGCCAGCGTGATGACCGTAAAAGACGGATTAGTAACCCGCGCTCAAGTTACAACTGGCATTCGCGATGGAGCGTTGATCGAAATTCTATCAGGCCTTGCGCAGGATGCGCTGGTTGTGACCAAAGCCGCTGCCTTTGTGCGGGACGGTGACCGCATTAACCCCGTTCTAGATAGTGCGGCTGAGTAAAGGAGATATGATGAATTTTTCAGCTTGGTCTATTCGCAATCCCATAGCGCCGATCTTAGGGTTCGTTATGCTGATGACTGTGGGCTGGCAGGCTTTTAACAGCCTGCCCATCACCCGTTTTCCCAATATTGATATCCCACTTGTGGCGGTTACCGTAGTGCAGTCGGGCGCGGCTCCGGCCGAGATGGAAAGCCAAATCACCAAAGAGATTGAAGATGCTTTGGCGGGTGTGAATGGAGTAAAAAACCTTATTTCGACGGTTACAGACGGCGTGTCGACCACCGTGGCTGAGTTTCGCATGGAAGTGCCAACCGAAAAAGCGGTGCAAGATTCAAAAGACGCCATTGATCGGATCATAGGTAATCTCCCAGGTGGAGTTGAAAGTCCTGTCGTGACCCGGATCGATGTCGAAGGTCAGGCGATTTTGACCTATGCGGTCACGGCTCCGAATATGTCGATTGAAGAGCTGTCTTGGTTTGTTGATGACACTATCACGCGCGCCCTTCAGGGGCGCCCAGGCATTGGGCGGGTTGACCGTTACGGTGGGGCCGAGCGTGAAGTGCGCGTTGAACTTGACCCCCTCCGACTTGACAGTTACGGTATCACCGCTTCGGCTGTGAATGCTCAGCTACGCGCCACCAACACCGATTTGGGTGCAGGGAGGTCTGAATTGGGCCGAGCCGAGCAGGCCATCCGCGCTTTGGGCGATGCGTCGACGGTCGCGTCTTTGGCCAATACCACCATTGCGTTGCCATCTGGAAATTTCGTGAAACTGGGCGACTTGGGTACAGTTCTTGACACCTATCAAGAGCTGCGCTCTTTCTCCCGCTTTAATGGAGAGCCAGTTGTGACCTTCGCGATCTTTCGCGCAAAGGGCGCGTCCGAAGTCTCGGTGGCGGAAATTGTGAAATCAACGATCGAACAGCTGCAAGGCGAACACAGCAACGTAAATTTTAAGCTGGTGGATGACAACGTCTATTTCACCTATGGAAATTATGAAGCTGCCCTGAGCACGCTAATCGAGGGGGCTATTTTGGCCGTTTTTGTGGTGTTCTTGTTTTTGCGTAATTGGCGCGCTACGTTGATTTCTGCGGTGGCGCTGCCCTTGTCTGCTATTCCAACCTTTTGGGCGATGGATATGCTGGGCTTTTCGCTGAACCTGATCAGCTTTTTGGCTTTGACCTTAGCCACGGGTATTTTGGTCGATGACGCAATCGTAGAAATCGAAAATATCGCCCGCCATATTCGCATGGGCAAAAGCCCCTACCGCGCGGCGATGGAAGCTGCCGATGAAATTGGTTTGGCGGTGATTGCTACGACCATGACCATCATTGCGGTGTTTGTTCCCGTGTCCTTTATGGCGGGGGTGCCAGGACAATATTTCCGACAATTTGGTTTGACGGTGGCTATTTCGGTATTCTTTTCCTTGCTGGTAGCGCGTTTGATCACCCCGATGATGGCTGCCTATCTAATGAGCGCAAAAGACGCCGAAGAAAAACATAGTGAAGATGGCATTGTTATGCGGGGCTATTTGGCAATCGTGCGTGCGACGATGCGGCGGCGTTATCTGACGTTACTGGGGGCCATTGGCGTTTTGATCGTGTCGGTATTTTTCATGGCGCGCATTCCGGGCAGCTTTATCCCGCCTGATGATGTGGGGCGTATCTCAGTCTCGGTTGAGCTTGCGCCTGGGTCTTCTTTACAAGACACAGATCGAATAACGCGCCAAATGTATGAAGCCGTTTTTGATATTGACGGTGTTGAGAATGTGTTTGTACTGGGCGGCTCATCGCCGACGGGCGATCGTGACGTGCGCCGTGCCGCTTTGACCATCTTGCTTTATCGAAAATCTCACTCCTTGGTGCAAAAGCTGGCGGACATTGGTAATAGCATTCCGATTGTTAACTGGTTTGTGCCCAATTTGGTCGACAGTGGTCGCACCATTCCCCAAAACCTCGTCGAGGTTGAGGCTTTTAAACGCTTACGCAAAATCCCTGATGTGCGGGCAGTTAAGCTCAATGACCGTGGTGAACGCGACCTTTCTTATTCGATTTTGTCAAAAGATGAAGAAAGCCTAAACCTCGGCGTCTCGATGCTTGAGGCGGCCCTGCGCGGTGACCCGGCCTTAGCCGATGTTGCCACCGAAGGGGCACTGCCGCGCCCTGAGTTACAAATCACCCCACGCCCAGAAGAGGCCGCACGTCTTGGTATTACCACCCGCCAGATCGCAGATGTTTTGCGTGTGGCCACGATTGGCGACATTGATGCGGCCTTGGCCAAATTGTCGATCGACAACCGCCTTATCCCCGTGCGGGTCCGTTTGAATGACGAAAGTCGTAATGATCTGGCTCGGATCTCGGCGCTGATGATCCCAACGGCAGTGGGCGGGTCGGTGCCGCTTTCGTCTGTGGCCGATGTGGCGATTGCCCAAGGTCCAAGCACGGTGCAACGCTTTAACCGTGAAAGACGCGCAATCTTGGGGGCCAATCTGCCCGTTGGGATTGCGCTTGGTACAGCTTCGGCCGCTTTTGAACGGATCACTGCTGATGTTGTTCTCCCCGAAGGGGTGCGTATCGCTAAATCAGGCGACGCAGAAGTGCAACAGGAGCTGACTGCAAGTTTTGGCAAAGCAATGATTTTGGGTCTGATGCTCGTGCTTTCGGTTTTGATCTTGTTGTTTAAGTCTGTGATTCAACCCTTCACCATTATTTTTTCGCTGCCTTTGGCAATTGGGGGCGTTGCGGCAGCCTTGATTATCACGGGCTCGGCGGTCTCAATGCCCGTTTTGATAGGTATCTTGATGTTGATGGGGATCGTGACCAAGAACGCTATTTTGCTGGTAGACTTTGCCGTTGAGATGCGCGTGCAAGGCCTTGATCGTTTTACGGCCTTGGTGGAGGCGGGCCACAAGCGCGCGCGTCCCATTGTCATGACCTCAATCGCGATGTCGGCGGGGATGCTGCCATCTGCGCTTGGTGTGGGCGAGGGTGGATCGTTCCGCGCGCCTATGGCTACGGCTGTGATCGGTGGGATCATTGCTTCGACCATCTTGTCGTTGGTCATCGTGCCGTCGTTCTTCTTGATAATGGATGATCTGTCCAACCTTTTGACTAAACTTTTTAGCAGGTTCATTGGCAATAAAGAGCCCGAGCCCGATATTCCCGCTAATGAAGACTTGGCCGAAGATATCGCCAGTCTTTCCGAGCGGTTGACAAAGCTTGAGGGGACGGATCCATCGAGGACAGGTAAGTGGCAAGCTGCTGAATGAAACAGGCGCAAGGAAAACCTTGCGCCTGTTTCACTTAATCCGGCCTGAAGGGGGACGTTAAAGGTGGTCTGCTTGTGGCATGCCCAAAACATGATAACCGCCATCTACACGAATAATC
>DPZQ01000121.1 GCA_003536295.1 Rhodobacter sp.
GATAGATTCAGGAGACATTGCACTGCGTTGAGATTTTTATTTCGCCTTGCGCCCATAAAATAAATAGACTCAAGTGAGGAGGGCTGCGCCACACAATCTAAACAAACAAAGCGCGCGCTGTAGCGCTCGGAGCTCCTTGGGCAGTTTGACTGAAACAATTTCAAATATTCCATCGAGAACTTCTGGCTCAATTTACCTTAAACGTGTCAAGGCATTTTTAAAGTTTAGAGGCGTCAGGCCAAAGCACGCATTGCGTTTGCGAAACGTTCAAACAGGTAAAAGCTATCTTGGGGGCCGGGACTGGCCTCGGGGTGATATTGCACAGAGAAGATCGGCTTGCCTTCGACCCGAATGCCGCAATTTGATCCGTCAAACAGGGACACATGTGTCTCGATCACGCCAGCGGGCAGTGTTTGAGCATCAACCGTAAAACCGTGGTTCATCGAGGTAATCTCAACCTTACCTGTTTCTTTGTCTTTCACGGGATGGTTGGCCCCGTGGTGGCCATGATTCATCTTTACCGTTTTGGCACCCAGCGCCAGAGCCAACATTTGATGACCCAAGCAAATGCCAAAGACGGGTACATTAGCCGCCAAGACGCCTTTAATCATTGGCACCGCGTATGTCGCCGTGGCCGCAGGATCTCCTGGCCCGTTTGACAGAAATACGCCCTGAGGGTTTAATGTCAAAATATCTTGCGCAGTTGCTGTTGCAGGCAAAACCGTGACGTCACAGCCTACTGAGGCCAAGCAGCGCAAAATATTGCGTTTAGCGCCAAAGTCAATGGCCACTACTCGCAAGCCAGCCTCCGTGCGCGGTTGATAACCTTGCGGCCACTCCCACAGCATTTCGTCCCATTTATAAGATTGGGTGCAGCTGGCCTCTTTGGCGAGATCAAGCCCTACCAAGCCCTTCCACGCGCGCGCTTTGGAAACAAGGGCTGCCACGTCAAACACACCGTCAGGATGATGCGCAAGGGCGGCGTGCGGAGCACCTTGTTGGCGGATGGCTCGGGTTAGGCGGCGAGTATCAATGCCGCCTAGGCCAATACGGCCTTTTTGTTTCATCCAATCGTTAAGCGTTTGGGTCATGCGCCAGTTCGAGGGCTCGGTTGGGGACCATTTCACTACCATGCCTGCGGCAAAGGGAGTGGCGGCTTCGTCATCTTCGATGTTTATGCCAGTATTGCCGATATGCGGGAAGGTAAAGGTTACGATCTGCCCTGAATATGAGGGGTCGGTCATGATCTCTTGATAACCGGTCATCGCGGTATTGAACACCAACTCTGCCACCGTGTCGCCTGTAGCCCCAAACCCCATTCCGTAAAATACTTGCCCATCTGCCAAGGTCAAACAAGCGGTCGGCTTTTGAGAAATTTGATCAGATTTATGGGGCATCAGCGATTCCTTAAGGTAATCCGCAACAAATTGGCCGAACACTACGGTTTGAACAACTTCGGGTCAAGTGTTGCCGCTATTTTGACATGGCGCTTCTGCGCGAAAGTGTTAATGAGATGACTCATCCTTTCTAACCATATGTATTTGCGCCAAAGCTCGGGTGCATTTTGTTCATTGTTGTGTTTGGTGAACAGAGCGATTACGATTTGCACTTAAATCATTTGAGGTAAGCAATGGCATTGCGTGATAAACTACAGACTGCGTTGAAAGATGCGATGCGTGCGAAAGCGGTTGATCGCTTGTCTGCCCTGCGACTGATTAATGCCGCGATCAAAGATCGCGAAATAGCCACACGAGTCGATGGTGAAACCACGCCTGTTAACGATGATGATATTTTGAGCATTCTGGGCAAAATGGTTAAGCAACGCCAAGAAAGTGCCCACGCTTATGAAGAGGGCGGACGTCTTGAACTTGCTGAAAAAGAACTGAGTGAAATTTTGGTGATTGGTGAGTTTTTGCCCCGACAGTTAGACGACAGTGAAGTCACTGCTGCTATTGCGGATGCGATCGCGGCCTGTCTTGCTACCTCAATACGCGACATGGGCAAAGTAATGGCTGAGCTGAAAGGCAAATATACCGGCCAAATGGATTTTAGCGCCGTCGGGCCACGTGTGAAAAATATGCTATCTTAAGCGCAGACTGCGTGCTCTAGGTGTCTCTAAAGAGGTCCCCGCATTTTTAAAAGTATGCGAGCAATATCTTCCTCAGATTTTAAACGCTCGTTGGGTGTTAAAAAGGCACTGCCCGCTGAACCGTTCTTGTGCCAGCGGTTAAGGTCAGGTGATTGAGCACTGGGCCACTGGCCGCAGCGCAATTAAAGTGTGATCAATGGGAGTTGGCTTGCCGGTCCCTTTGGGCGCCGTACGGCCGATTGTGTGTTAGGTTTATGCGGTTTTAAATAAGGTTGAGCTATTTAAATATATACCGGTAGAAATAGCCGCACACCCGGGCGCCATATCACTAACAACGAAAAAAGCAAAAACACTTATAAAACAGCCATCCAAAAAAACGCATTCATGGGTAATAAAGAGGGTTGTAGTTGCACCAATAAACATGACAAAGCCAAGCTGGGCGAGCAACCGATAAAGCCAAATAGTGATCCGTGCAAACAGTTTGCCGTTACTCGGTTGCAAAATGGCCCGCACTTTCGCGGGGCCATTCCAAGTGTTTTATCCCATTAATAGGGCATTAATGCGCGAGAGCTTTATCCCAGTCAGATTGTTTGGGCAGCTGTTCAAACGTATGCTCTGGGGGTGGGCAGGGCAGTGTCCATTCCAACGTATCGGCGTATTCGTTCCAATAGTTATTTTCGGTCACTTTACGGCCGAAGAACAACGTATAAACTATCACGCCGATAAAGAAGACGAATGAGAAAAAGGCCAAAAATGCACCTATTGACGAGACATAATTCCAATAGGAAAATGCTTCGGGATAGTCGATATAACGGCGTGGCATGCCCTGGCGACCTAAGAAATGTTGTGGAAAAAATGTTAGGTTCGAGCCGATAAACATCATATAGAAATGCAATTTTCCCGCCCATTCAGGATACTGACGGCCGGACATTTTACCGATCCAAAAGTAAACTCCTGCAAAGATCGCAAAAACGGCACCTAGGGACATAACATAGTGGAAGTGCGCGACAACATAATAGGTGTCGTGATAGGCACGGTCGATACCTGCTTGACTCAGAACGATGCCTGTTACGCCACCAACTGTGAACAAGAACAAAAACCCAAAGGCCCATAACATTGGGGTTTTAAACTCAATTGAACCGCCCCACATCGTTGCAATCCAGCTAAAGACCTTAATGCCTGTTGGCACCGCAATTACCATGGTAGCCACCATGAAGTAAGATTGCTGTGTCAGCGACATACCTACCGTGTACATATGATGAGCCCAAACCACAAAGCCCAACGCACCAATTGCTACCATCGCATAAACCATTGGTAAGTAACCAAAAATTGGTTTTTTAGAGAAAGTCGCAATTACTTGCGAAATTATCCCAAAGCCTGGTACGATGATGATGTAAACTTCGGGGTGACCAAAAAAC
>DPZQ01000176.1 GCA_003536295.1 Rhodobacter sp.
CGCACCAAATAGGCCAAAAGATCACGGTGCGCGCCCACGGGCGCATAGATGCGGCAGGGTCTTTTAGTACGGGCGTGCACGATATCGTGCAGCACCTCGCCCATACCGTGCAGGCGTTGGAACTCGAACCGTTGTGTGGCCGTGGCCATTTGCAAAATTGCGGCCACGGAATGGGCATTGTGGGTGGCAAATTGTGGATAAATACGGTCCGTCATGCCCAAAAGTTTACGCGCATTGGCAATATAACTGACATCGGTGGCCACTTTCCGGGTAAAGACAGGAAAAGAGCTCAGGCCCAAAACTTGGGCGCGCTTGACCTCGGTGTCCCAATAGGCGCCTTTGACCAGCCGCACCATCATTTTGCGGTCGTGCCTTTGGGCCAGATCATAAAGCCAGTCTATAGCCGCAGGGGCGCGCCGACTATAGGCTTGCACCACCACGCCAAATCCTGACCAACCTGCCAAGGACGGATCGGCAAAGACCTGCTCGATCACTTGCAATGACAGGCCCAGGCGGTCGGCCTCTTCTGCGTCGATATTCAAGCCCATTTTGGCCGCTTTGGCCATTTGCGCCAAGGTCAAAAGCCTCGGGGCCAGGTCGGCCATCACACGGTCTTGTTGGGCCACCTCATATCTTGGGTGTAGGGCGGATAGTTTGACGGAAATGCCCGGATTTTCCCAGCAATCATGGCTCTTTGTCGCAGATGAGATGGCCGTGATTGCCCCTTTATAAGCGTCATAATAATGCAGCGCATCTGCATGGGTCTTAGCTGCCTCGCCCAACATATCATAGCTATATGAAAACCCCAACGCCTCGCGTTTGCTGGCGCGAGCTAGGGCTTTGGGGATTGTTTCACCCAATACAAATTGCCGTCCCATTTCTTTCATCGCACGGCCCACCGCCATGCGGATAACTGGTTCGCCCAAACGCTTGACCGCTTTATGCAAGTGCCCCGCAAGATTGGTTGAGCTGTCGTCAAGCACCCGCCCTGTTAGCATCAAGGCCCACGTTGAACTATTAACCAAAGACGAGGCAGATTTGCCCAGATGGCGCCCCCAATCTGAGGGGGCAATTTTATCTTCGATCAGGGCGGTCATTGTCGCTTCATCTGGCACGCGCAGCAGCGCTTCAGCCAAGCACATAAGCGCAATGCCCTCGGGGTTGGAAAGACCATATTCGGCCAAGAACACTTCCATCAATGCGGGCGATTTATGGGTGCGAATTGCGCTGACCAAGTCTTCGGCCTGTGCTTGAATTTCCCGTCGTTTCTTTGGTGGCAGATCGGCTAAATCGATCAGATTTTCAAGAGCGATCGTCTCATCCATCATGCTTTGCGTGCTGATGATCTGCCAGGGTGAAAGGGTCATATTGCCTCCGCTATTTTTGTCAGATTACTGCGGACTTTACAGGAATAATCCCTCATGATATGCGCCATCAAAGTCTGTTAGACCTAATTGGAGGTAAAAAACGTGAAGATTGACCAAAAAAGCCTTGATAGGTTTGACCATGCTATATTAGCAGAATTGGCTAAGAATGGCCGTTTAGCTGTGACAGAACTGGCGCAAATCATTGGCCTCTCAAAATCTCCAACCCAAGCGCGGTTAAAAGCGCTTGAGGAACGCAGGATTATTGCGGGATACCGCGCGTCAATTGATCCAATCAAGATGGGGCTTGATCATGTGGCCTTTGTCGAAGTGCGCCTATCTGACACACGAGAAAAGGCTCTACAAGCCTTCAACAAAGCAGTGCAGACTATTCCAGAAATTGAGCAGTGCCACATGATAGCCAGCAATTTTGACTATCTGATGAAAGTGCGCACCCGTAATATTCAAGAGTATCGCCGTATTATGGGTGAGACGTTGTCGTCTTTGCCTTTTGTCGCTTCAACCTCGACCTTTGTGGCGATGGAAGCCGTGAAAGAGGTATTTTAACCTAATACCACGCATCATCAACGGCTAGTTTTTTACGGGTAACAAAAGCGTCAAGCTCTTCTGCAATGGCGGGATCGATTACGGGTGCCTGATATTCACGCAGACGTTTTTTCCAAAGAGAGTTCGCACGGCTAGCCATGTCGGTGCTGCCTGCGGCCTCCCATTTCTCGAACGGTTCATTGTCCGAAAGGCTACTGTCCCAAAAGGCGGTTTGGTAATGGGCCAAAGTGTGGCTGCAGCCAAAAAAATGATTACCCGGCCCCACTTCGGCAAAGGCATCTACAGCCAAATGATCTTCATCAACTTTGATCCCATCAAGATAGACATGCAAAGCGCCACAAAGATCGGCATCAATCATGAATTTTTCATAAGACATCGACAAAAGCCCATCTAAAAAGCCTGCCGAATGTAAAATAAAATTGGCCCCGCAATGGACGGCGGCTAACATGGACATCGTACCCTCCATCATCGCCTGGGCATCCGGCAGTTTTGAGGTGGTAAAATTACCCGAACAGCGCAAAGGCAAATTAAGCCTACGTGCTAGTTGGCCTATCACCATCGAACCAATCGCAGGTTCGGGCGTACCAAAGGTAGGGCTGCCGGAGCGCAACGACATTGAAGATAAAAAATTTCCGAAAATAACCGGCGCGCCTTTGCGCTCAAGCTGGGTAAGTGCGCAACCGGCCATGGTTTCCGCTAAGGACTGCGCCAAGGCCCCTGCCGTGGTTACAGGCCCCATCGCGCCGCCCAAAATAAAGGGCACTATTACCGCTGCTTGATTGGCCCGTGCATAAGCCCGCAAGCTTTTGGTCATGGTGCCATCCCATACAAGGGGGGAATTCACATTCACATTGCCCAAAATAACACAATTTTCATCAGTAAAACTATCACCAAAGACAATACGTGCCATGTCAATACTATCTTCAGACCGCTCTTCTGCTGTAACCGAGCCCATGAATGGTCGATCTGAAAACATGATGTGGGCCTGCACCATGTCAAGATGGCGTTTATTCACGGCCACGTCGGTGGGTTCGCAAATTGTGCCCCCCGAATGGTGAAAATTGGGCGAGCTTTGGGCCAATTTGATGAAATTGCGAAAGTCTTCTATCGTGCCGAAGCGGCGGCCACGGTCAAGGTCCATCACAAAGGGTGAACCATAGGCTGGTGCAAAAACAACAGATTTTCCACCAATTTCAACGCTATGGGCAGGGTTGCGTGCATGTTGGGTGAATTGCGCAGGGGCCGAACACAGAATTTCGCGCAGCATGCCAGGTTCAAATTTGACCAACAACCCTTCAACCTTAGCACCTGCTTTTTTCCAATGAGCGAGGGTTTCAGGGTCATCCCGAAACTCAATTCCCGTTTCAGCCAAAATGCGATCAGCGGCCTGTTCAACCATGATCAAATGCTCCAGCGACATCACGTCATAGCTCGGAATATTGCGAACAATATAAGGACGGCCAAGCCCCTCACCTTGGTGCGCGCGCTCGGCCACGCGGGCTTGCCTGCCGCGAATACGGGTGGTTTTTGGCGTATCGGGCAGTGTCAACGACGCATTCGACATTATCAATCCCATCTTTCAATATATGCTTTTAATGCTAGCGCCACTCGGCGAGGATTGGTTGGCCAAAACCGTCAAAATCGGCGCGGCTTTGGACCGTTTGCGACCCTACTGATTAATAAATCCTTGCCCTGCTCCGCGCTGTTTTCTAATATACTTAAAGATTAGCTCTTTTTGCGCCAGACCCATGGCGCAAGCTCAAAATGAGAACATCAGATAAAACGTGGGTATTCGTTGCAGGTCAAAAAGACACCAAAATTTATTTAGTAAATGCAAGCAAGAGATTCAACGCAAATCGAACCAAAATGGCCAACAGACTTACAACACCAGGGCAACCTAAAGCGGTCAGATCGATTACATCAACGTGAATACGAGTTCCATTGGCGTAAAATACGCTTTAACCGACTAGTGATAATTCTTAGTGGGAACACCATACTTCCTAACATCAATATCCCTAAACGGGTTTGAATCCATGTAACCCTTTCGAACACAGAACTTAATAAACGTTTGGGAATACCAGACATAATCTGTGATTGTTTGGTTTGCATACGTTGGGTTCTTAGCAAGCAAAGAATCAGCATAATCGTAAGCAGTCTTACTTGTTATCTGGGCAAGAGGCAGATCACCCATTAAGTCAACAAACGTTGCCACACCTCTGGTCAGCTTGCCTTTGGTTTTGGCCTTGTCAAAGTCACGATCAAGCATAGCCAAGTATTCCTTTTGAACTGCCATGACAGTAAGGGGTGCTGGAGATAATATAAATCTTGGACGCGCCAAAGGTTTGATATGCTCTTTTGGTACTCCTAATGTCCTCGGAGAATCTGGATCCATCAGCTTTACACCTAAACCACTACGGATCAGCACTAGTTCACTATATTTCCGTCCATCTACGATTGGCTGTTCAACACCCTGCTCTGCTGCAGTCTGAATGATTAAATCATGGGGCTGACCCAGATAACTAGTT
>DPZQ01000041.1 GCA_003536295.1 Rhodobacter sp.
GCAAATCAGCAGGGTTTGGCCCGACATCGCCCAGATCCGCACAATTGACCAATTCAAATGGGCGCACGCCCGTGGCCCCATTTTCCGCACGGATCATGGTTGAATAATCGCGCAATTGGCGTGGTCCATGGCGCGGTCCTGGGCGGTTTGTGGTGCCACCGTCCCACGGCGTGCCTATTAGGCCAATTTGTACATCGTTTAGCCGCTTATCCAAAAGGTCAACATGGGGCAGGCGCATAAAGGTCGCGATGCCTGCGAACCGTGGCAGCTCAAATCCCGAAACAGGCTGAAAGAAAGTATCTGGCATCGCGAGCTCCTCATCAGTTGGAGTTGAACCCTAGTGGTTTGACCTTTGCTTTGGCAATGTTTTATTCACCGGGCGCTTAATCTTGGGACTAAGGAAATGGATGCTTTCTTTTAGTTGCAAAAGCGGGCATTTTTGGTGCAACTTTCTTTAAAGTTCCCAAGTTTTTTGACTGCATTTTCTAAGGAATATTTATGTCAGACCAGTTTTTGCACTTGCGCCAAACATCCGATCCCGAAATTGACCGCCCTACACACGCGCGCTTGATAGCCGGCGACCCGGTCTTTTCGACTTGGAATTTAGAAGATCGCGACGGGCTTTATTGCGGCCTGTGGCAATCTACCCCCGGCAGCTGGCGCGTGATCTATGACGAGTGGGAGTTTTGCCACATTCTAAAAGGCCATTCGATACTGACCCAAGATGGCCAAGCGCCGACCACGTTGAAAGCAGGCGACAGTTTTATCCTGCGCCCCGGTTTTGAAGGCGTGTGGCAAGTGGTTGAAACTACGCTTAAGGAATATGTGATCAAACTTTAGGGTCATGGTGGGCCTGCGCCCGCCTCAATTGCTAAAACATGTAAAATTATAGACACAATCGCCTATCAAAAAAATTTAACCTAACTCAGTGGCTTCAGGAGCATTCAAAGCCCCTAGCAGGAAAACCAATGCACGATCCTCTTAAAGCAGCACGCGTATTTTGGATTTTTTTCAAATTGGGCCTTACCTCTTTTGGGGGCCCGATTGCGCATATTGGCTTTTTCCGAAATGAGTTTGTGACCTGCAGGGCTTGGTTGTCCGAGGCGATCTTTGCCGAGCTTTTGACCATTTGTCAGTTTTTACCTGGCCCCAGTTCAAGCCAACTTGGTTTTGCCATCGGTTTGATGCGGGCTGGCTGGCTGGGGGCGTTGGCGGCTTTTGTTGGATTCACCCTGCCGTCGGCTTTGGCGCTTTATGGGTTTGCTTTGGTGGTGGTGCGATTTGATGTACCAATTTGGCTGGGCGCGTTGGCGGGGCTTAAGCTGGTGGCGGTGGCGGTGGTAGCACAGGCAGTTTGTGGAATGGCGCAAACACTTTGTCCTGACTTCAAGCGCGCCAGTATTGGGGTGGCGGCCTTTTTAGCGGTAGCGTTTTTTTCAACAGCTTTTGGCATGATCGCCACCATCAGTATGGCGGCAGCGCTAGGATTTTTTTTGCTTGGCCAAGAAAAAATCGTTGAAATTTCCACCTTTCATTGCCCCGTCATTAAGCGCCATGCTTGGGGGGCTTTGGGGCTTTTTGTACTTTTGATCGCGTTTTTACCCTTGGTAGCGCAGAGTGATCCGATGCTGGAGCTTTTTGACATTTTCTTCCGCGCAGGGGCTTTGGTCTTTGGTGGAGGCCATGCAGTTTTGCCTCTTTTGCAAGCTGAAATGGTGCCTCAAGGGCTTATGTCGAACGGCGCATTTTTGGCCGGTTATAGTGGTGCACAAGCGGTGCCAGGGCCGCTATTTAACTTTTCTGCCTATTTGGGCGCGTTGGTTTTTGGGCCCTCTGCATCACTCTTGGGTGCGACTTTGGCGCTTTCCGCAATTTTTCTGCCTGGATTTTTGATTTTAACGGCAGTCTTGCCATATTGGCAGCAGATCAGATCCTACAGCGCAGCTCAGTCTATGGTCAAAGGGGTGAATGCTGGGGTCGTTGGAGTTTTAGCCTTTTCCCTTTATCATCCAATCTTTACCACATCTGTGCATGATACGCTGGATTTTGCTTTGGTGCTGGTTTGGTCCTTGGCATTGATTTTATGGCGATTGCCACCTGTATTGATAGTGGCTATGGGCGCATCGGTCGGTGCGGCGTTAGCTTGGTTTTAAGGGGCGCCAAATGCCGCTGGCATTTGGGACTTGATGGCGCAATAATAGTTTCCAAGCTTGCCCAACCCAAATAGAAGGGCATGCTACTTAACTTTGGGGTATGCGATGTCAAAGGTCGTCTTTTTAGGAATTTTCGTGGCAGATGGGGCCTATATCGCGCCGCGTATGCCCAATATGGGTGAAACGGTGCTGGGCAGCGGGTTTTTCCTAGGCCCAGGGGGCAAAGGGTCAAATCAAGCGGTGGCTTGCGCTAAAACGGGGGTTGAGACGTCGTTTATTTCGCGACTTGGCAAAGATGATTTTGCAAATCTGGCTTTTGGTGTCTGGAAAGATGCGGGCGTAATCCCTCTGGTTGTGCAAGATAGTCAAAGCTATACAGGTTCTGCGTTTATCTTTATTCAAGAGGGTACAGGCCAAAATGCAGTCTTGGTTTCGCCCGGTGCTGCAAGTCTGATCTCAGCCGATGATATGGACGATCAAACCTCCGCCATTACAAACGCTAAGGTTTTTGTCAGCAATTTCGAAGTCCCAATGCACGCAACTCAGCGCGCTTTGACATTGGCGCGCCAGTCCCGTGTGACCACCTTGCTAAACCCGGCACCTGCGGTGCAGTTTCCCGAAGGTCTGCTTGCGCTTTGCGACTATGTAACCCCAAATGAAAGTGAGGCCGAGGCTCTGACTGGTCTGCGAGTCACCTCGGTGCCTCAAGCGACTTTGGCGGCGCAAAAATTAGTCGAGATGGGGGCAGGGGCCGCGTTGATCACGCTGGGTGCACAAGGTGTGGTTTACTGCGACCGAGGTAAGACGCTGTTTGTGCCCGCCATTGCTGCCAGCAAAGTGCAAGATACGACGGGCGCGGGCGATGCTTTTAACGGTGGCTTCGCTTCGGCGCTGGCGCGAGGGCTTGGGGATCATGACGCTTTGATCTTTGGCAGCGCTACCGCAGGCATTTCCGTCACACGCATGGGCACCGCCGCCTCAATGCCCAGTCTAGCTGAGATTGAGGCCCATGTGCCCTCCTTTAAGGTCGTGACGCTTTAAAAGAGTCATAGCCCCGCATCGGGCGCGACCACGCCTTTCCGAAAGATGAAGCAGCCATAAAAGCGTCCCTCACTGGTTTAAATGATCGCATAGGCCTGTTTGGCCTGTTCATAAAAGGCAAATCTTTCAAGGCCGACCATCGGGCGCTCGGCCGCTTCGGCCAGATTGATTTGCTCCCGCACCTCTTTTTGTACGGGTGGAAACTCATGGGGGGCGCCGACTACTTGCATTCGCATTGCAAAATCATCAAAAAATGTAACGAACGGCATAAGGGATAAAACCGCTTGTGCCGCGGCGGCGGCGGGCACATTGTCAATCCGCAAAAGCCGCCCAAATGATGATTTGCGCGCCAATCCTTCGGCTGGAAAGTTTGTATCGGTTAAGAGCCAGCGTATCACCATCGCCCATCGCGCGCAGGACATAAAGTACGTCGGAATTTAAGCGCGAATCGAGTCCTTTTAAGATAATTCTCCCCTTTTTGAGGTTAGTGTTGGCTAAAAGCCCCCCTTGTCAGGCGTGAAAATGGCTTCGTCCTAGTGCTGGCCCTTCTGCACTTGTTTGGCTCACAAAATGGTGGCACATCGGCATTAGTCTTAGGCCCATGCCTTTTTTGGGGAATATTTGGGGGGTTCATGCTAATCATCACAATCTGGCCCCTTTTTGCTTTGATTTGCCTTGGATTTTTGATGGTGCGGGGCGGCTTTCCGGGCAGTGGCTTTTGGCTTGCGGCCGAGCGGCTGAATTATTTTGTGCTTTTTCCCGCCCTTTTGTTTGTGCGTTTGGCCTCTGCCCCTGTGCTGGACCCTGCCATTTTTCGCTTAGGGGTGGCGGCAATCTTGACCATTGGTATTGCTGCTCTGTGCTTATTGCTAGCGCGTATGATCTGGTCGACACCGGCGGCCCGTTTTGGGCCTGCTCTGCAAGGAACAGTGCGTTTTAATACTTATTTGGGGCTGGCGATCGTTGCGAGTATTGCAGGCCCTGTGGGGGTTGAATGCGCGGCCGTGCTTTTAGCTGTATCTGTGCCATTGGTGAATGTGCTGTCGATTTTGGCACTAACTGCCCGTGGGCAAAGGGTGAACTTTGGCGCTTTGACGCGCAGGGTACTAGAGAACCCTTTGATAATTGCCTGCGCGCTGGGCATGATTGTCGCCTTTAGTGGAGGGGAGGTACCCTTTGGTACTGGGCCGTTCTTTGAGATTTTGGCGTGGATTAGTTTGCCTTTGGGCCTTTTGTGCGTAGGTGCGGCTTTGCGCCCACAGGCATTGGCGCGAGATGCTCTTGTCGTCGTAGGCAATAGCGCTCTGCGGCTTTTGGCAATGCCAGTGCTTGCCGCCTTAGTAGGTGCGGCGTGCGGGCTTTCTGGCCCCGAGGCGTTGGTTGTGGTGGTTTTTAGTGCTATTCCAACCGCCCCCACCTCGTATGTCTTGACCCGCCAACTTCAGGGGGATGGCACTTTAATGGCAGCAATTGTCACCGCACAAACGCTTTGTGCGATCATCACTATTCCATTTATCTTGTTTATGCTTGGGTTTAGCTGAGGCGGACGTACAAATCGGATAAAAATGTGTTCACCTTTTTAATAGACATTTTCCCCTTTTGTGGTATACCACATTCTGAGAAAATAGAGACTGATAAGGGTATATTTAGGTATATGAATGGCAAATTTCGAATAAGACTTGGGGCCAAAAGCAGCCACCCTAAGCTGCTAATGAGGTAAGAATCAATGATGCGCGCATTACCCTTAGCGGGTGCTCTGTTTTTATTCTGGCTGGCATTGTCAGGCCATTATACGGTTTTTTTAACTACGATAGGGGCTGTATCATCCTTTCTGACGGCGCTTTTCTTTGTGCGGGTCAACGGCCGCGCTAAATCGGTTGTAAGTTTAACCTTAATCTGGCGGTTTGCTACCTATCTGCCTTGGATCTCGCTTGAGATCCTTAAATCGGCTATTGATGTGGCCAAGGTTATCCTTTCTTTTGATGGAAAAATTGAACCAACCATGATTGAGGTAACGGCAGATCTTAGGACCACGACTGGCATCGTAACTTATGGAAATTCAATCACCTTAACTCCTGGAACCACCACTTGTTTTGTTAAAGGTAATGTTTTGACCGTTTACGCTTTGCGCAATGATGCCGCCGTCGATGTGGAGGGTGGTGCGATGATGCGGCGCGTCCGCCAGTTTGAAGGGGGCCTGTGATGTACTTATTTGCGACCATTGCTATTCTGATTGCCATGTGCTGCGCCGTTGCGCGCGCAGTCGTTGGGCCTAATATTTTTGACCGTATGTTGGCAGCTAATACGATAGGTTCATTGGCGGTGCTTTTGCTTGTTTGTTTTGGCTTTTTGATGGGGCGGCCCGAATGGTTAGATATTGCGCTTACTTATGGGCTTTTGAACACGGCAGCGACCCTCACGGTCTTAAAGTATTATAGACATGGCGACCTGTCTGTTGACGCTGACCACGAAAAAGGGGCCGACGATGCTGGTTGATTTGATAAGTGGCCTTTTTATAGGAGCTGGGGGTCTTTTCGTATTAATTGGTGCGCTCGGTATTATCCGTTTGCCGGATGTCTTTTCGCGCATGCAGAGTGTCAGCTTGATCGAGACCGTGGGGGCTGGCCTCCTGTGCATGGGTTTTATTGTGAAAGTTGGCTTCAGCTTGGTTGGGCTGAAGCTAATTCTTTTGCTCACCATTATCTTCTTTTTAGGCCCCGTGGTAACTCATGCGGTAGCTCAAGCTGCTTTAGCTGCGGGTGTGAAGCCTTTATTGGTGCACGACCGCCGTTCAGCCGCCACAAAGGCGGATGCGCAGCCTGTCTCAGCGAGTGTTGATAAAATCAAAACACCAAATGTCAAAGCTTCCGTTAAAAAAGCACTCCCAAAATCTGGGTCAAAAAAGGCGGATATATAATGGAAATTCTAGTTGATGCCGTTTTATTGACTCTTTTGGTGGTAATTACTTTGGCCATCTTGTTTCAAAGAAACTTATTTGCCGTTGTTTTGTTGGCGGGAGCCTATAGTTTTTTAATGGCGTCAATCATGCTGGTATTAGATGCTGTTGACGTCGCCATGACCGAAGCTGCCGTAGGCGCTGGCATATCGACCGCCTTGTTTCTTGCGACGCTTTACCTGACCCATGGCAAGGAATATTTACAACCCAACTTCAAATTTCAGTCAATTTTGGTTGTTGTCCTTGCTGGTGGAATGTTGATCTGGGGCATGTGGGACATGCCTGAATTTGGCGTGATGCAAGCGCCATTACACGAAAATACCGCACCGGGCTATTTAGATGCTTCAAAAAACCATCTGATGCCACCAAATGTGGTGACAGCGGTTCTGGCCGATTATCGCAGCTTTGATACACTAGGCGAGACAACAGTGATCTTCACCGCGGGGATTGGTGTTCTGCTGATTCTACGAGGGCGTAAAAAACCAAAAAAATCTAAAAATAAGGCCGAGAACTCTCATGAAACATGATCCTATTCTGGAGCTTGGTGTTCGACTTGCATTGCCATTTATCATTATATTTGCGCTTTATGTGCATTTTCATGGGGATTACGGCCCAGGCGGTGGTTTTCAAGCCGGTGCGATAATCGCTACTGGGGTCATTATGCATGTATTGATATTTGGATTGGAAAAAACGCAGCGGCTTGTGCCTCCTTCTGTGGTCGAGCCTGCGATTGGTATGGGTGTGCTTATTTACATCGCTTCAGGGTTGCCTGGAATGTTATTCGGTGCGGGATTTTTGGACTATTCGATTTTTGGGAACGATCACTTGCATGCGCATGAATGGGGAATTTTCGCTGTGGAAATTGGTGTGATTGTGACCGTTTGTTCCACATTAATTGCAATTTTTTATGCTTTCGCAGGGCGGGCCAAATCGTGATAGATTTTGGAGAAATTCTTCTTAAGTACAATGCTATTGTTACAGTATTTTTAATGGTAACAAGCCTTTATATTGTGATTGCTAAGGGTAACATGATCAAGAAATTGGTCGGTTTGTCTTTGTTTCAAACCTCAGTTTATTTGCTTTATCTTTCGCCAGCCAAAATTGTGGGCGGAACGGCTCCAATAATTGCGGACGCAATTATGGTTTATTCAAACCCTTTGCCGCATGTTTTGATCCTTACCGCAATCGTCGTGGGTGTCGCCACTTTGGCTTTGGGATTGGCCTTGGTGGTACGCATTCAAGACGCTTATGGGACGATTGAAGAAGATGAGATTTTTCGCGCAGAGGGTGACGCATGAATAACTTGATGCAGCATCTACCGATTTTGCAAGTGATCGTACCGCTGTCTATTGCGGTGCTTTGTACTATGACCAAGCGTGGCAATTTGGCTTGGGCAATGGCGGTTTTAAGTGCGGGCCTATCTCTGGCGATTACGGTTGGTTTAGCTCAAGTCCTCTGGGCCGGTCCAGCTAACGTAAATTATCTTTTTGGCGGTTGGTCTGTGCCTTTAACCATCGAATATCGCCTCGATGCTCTGAACCTATTCGTTCTTTTCATCGTGAATATTATCGCCCTTGCTACTTTGTTTTTCGCTAAAAGTTCTGTTCCCTCTGAAATCGAAGAACGCCACGT
Source organism: Rhodobacter sp. (assembly GCA_003536295.1). Taxonomy (GTDB): domain Bacteria; phylum Pseudomonadota; class Alphaproteobacteria; order Rhodobacterales; family Rhodobacteraceae; genus UBA10365. The sequence goes on from DPZQ01000041.1 coordinate 7,783, forward strand.
CTCATGGTTTTACGCCATGTTCTTACTGTGTCAGGCAGGCCTTTTGGGTATGGTCTTGACCAATGACGCCTTTAACATGTTTGTTTTCATGGAAATATCGTCTCTGGCAAGCTATGTCTTAGTGGCTATGGGGCGCGATCGCCGAGCCTTGCTTGCCGCCTATCAATATTTGATTGTGGGCACCATCGGGGCTACTTTTTTTGTGATTGGCATCGGCTTTCTTTATTTGACGACGGGTACCTTGAACCTAACAGATATGGCGCAAAAGCTTGTTTCTGCATCGGAAACTGATGAACGTCAGCTGTTTGTAGGCATCGGGTTCATCACTGTTGGCCTTTGCTTGAAGCTTGCGCTTTTCCCGCTTCATCTGTGGTTACCCAAAGCTTATAGCTATGCTCCTTCTGCCGTCTCTGCCTTTTTGGCGGGCACGGCCACGAAGGTGGCTATATACTTGGTAATTCGACTTTATTATTCTATTTTTGCCCCAGAGTTTGGCTCGCAGCTTTGGCCCGCTATTGAGGCTTTTTTAGTTCTGTCACTGGCTGCGATGGTTTTGGCGTCACTGAGCGCTATCTATCAAAGCAATGCGAAAAAACTGTTAGCCTTTTCTTCAGTGGCACAGATCGGCTATATAACTCTGGGCCTGTGCTTGGTTAATTTTGATGGGCTTACGGGGGGCATCGTGCATTTGATGAACCACGCTTTGGTCAAAACTGCAGCCTTTATTGCGATGGGGGCTATTTACTTCCGTATTGGTTCGGTGGAGCTTAAAGATATGGCGGGAATTGGTCGCACTATGCCAGTTACCATGGCTGCCTTTGTAGTAGCAGGTTTGGGACTGATCGGCGTGCCGGCCACGGCGGGATTTATTTCTAAGTGGTATTTGAT
>DPZQ01000114.1 GCA_003536295.1 Rhodobacter sp.
TCTTGCATCGATGCCCCATCAAACCCTTTACCCGCAAAAGTTGGGCGGATCATATCCAAAATCTCATCGCTGCGGGGTGATGGGTTTTGCGGGCGCGAAAAGGAATTAACTTCCGACAAAGACATAGGCGGGCTTTCAAGGCTATGTGAATGAACATTCATTCGCATTAATCTAACCCAATAGGAGCAATGTTCAAGTCCCCTTGCGCAAGGCGTGTATAAAAAAATGCTACAGATGCGAAATTAAGCGCGCTGCTGCCTTAATCTTGGCCAGATAAAACTTGCCACATAAAGCCCCCCCAACAAAAGTAAAGCCCCGGCTATGAACAGCGCAGCGGCCAAGCCAACCTGCGACGCGCCAGCCCGCTCTGCGGCAAAAAAACCAACCCAAGAAACCATATGGCCTGTGAAAAACACCCACCCCAAGGTTTGAGAAAACCAAAGTGTTAAAAAGGTCATCGCAACCCAAAGTGTTTGCGACAACCCTTTGGTGCGTAAGCGTAACCCATGTTTGAAAGCGATGGAATTTACTTTAAAATCATGCTGTACAGCCAACAAAGCTGGCACAATCATCAAGACAAGCACCATGCCAAAGGCCAGGCCATATACCAAGGTAATCACTGTTGGTAGCAAAAAACCCGCTTGCGAAGACCGCTCATAAAGCAAAGGCAAAAGACCCAAGACGGTCGTCAAGGTTGTTAAAAGAACCGGGCGCAGCCGGCTGGTTGTGCCATCAATAATCGCTGCGATGAGGCTTTTTGTCTTGGCTTGCTCGTCGATCGACGTGATCAAAACAATCGAATCGTTTATTATAATGCCTGTCATGCCCAAAAGTCCCACGACCGTAAACATCGACATCGGAATGTCCCAGATATAATGGCCAAAGATCGTACCCACAACGCCAAATGGAATGACAGACATCACCACCAAAGGGCGCGTCCAGCTGGCGAATACCCACGCCAAAACCAAGTAAATCCCCGTCAGACATAAAATCAAGCCCAGCAAAGCATCGGTCAAAAATTCATTTTCTTGTTGTGCTAATCCTGCCAAGCGCCACTCGACTTGATGGCGGCTCGCTATGTCGGGCAAAATGCGTTCAGATAAGGCTTGGGTGACATTGACAGCTTCGGACGGGTCGTCTTCGGAAATTTCACCGGTGATTGAGATCAGGCGAATACCGTCTTCACGCCGCACAGTCGAAAAGCCGGAACGCCGGTCTACCCGCACAATATCAGCAAGGGGCACGAAACTGCCATTCCCAGCAGCTAATTGCATGGTTTCCAAAAAGTCGGCGGTTTTTTCTTGGTTGGGCAACTCGACGCGAATGGCTGCACTGCGTGCGCCTACGGGGTAAGTTGCGGCTTGTAACCCGTTCAAACGATTGCGTAACTCGCGTCCCAAAGCATCAATGGTAAAGCCCAGCGCCAGGCCTTTGGGGGTCAGCTCAAGAACAAGTTCTTCTTTATCATATGACAGATCATCCTCAACAGCAGACACTGCGGCAAAAGGTACAAGGGCCAATTTTAAATCTTCAGCCGCAGCCTTAAGCCCTACCGCCGAAGCGCCATAAAGCTGCACATCCAAACTGTCGCCCCCGGGTCCAGACCGTCCACCACGAAATGAAAGCGTTTCTAACAGCGGGTGGTTGCGTATGTTTTCTTGCAGATCTGAGGTTAAAACAAAACTAGAATAGGATCTGAAATCAGGTTCAATAATTTCAATATTAATACTACCAAACAGATCGGTTGATTTATTTTCCGTTCCAGAAATACCACGCCCGGAGCCCCCACCCGTTTGGGCAAGGGCAAATAGAATAGGGTTGGTGCCATAGCGTTTTTCATAGTCTGCGCCCAAATCATGGGTGGCGCGCTGAATCTCTTGCATCATCGCTAAAGTGTCGGCACGCGTGGCCGTGTCGGCCATCACAAAATTAGCAGTGATCGATGAAACTTCAGGCGAAGAGAAAAAACGCCATTGCACTTTTCCCGAAATAACCATCGCCACTTGCGAAGCCAAAAGCGCAACCAACCCTGCCAAAACCACATAGCGCCATGCGACGACCACCTTCACAAAAGGCGCAAAAAAAACACGCTTCACCTTATCTAAACCACGGTTCACATAAAGGGAGGGCATATCATACCAAGGCCGATGCCCCTGGGCCGATACAGAATGGGCCATATGGTGTGGCAAAATCAAGAAACATTCCACAAAAGACGCCGCCAATACCAAACTGACGGTGACCGGAATATCTAAGATCAAATCTCCAAAGCGGCCTCCAACTGCGACCAAGCCCAAAAAAGCTATAATAGTGGTCAGAGTGGCGGCAAAAACTGGCAAAAACATATCTCGCGCCGCACGCTCGGCAGCGGCCATTGGGTCTAACCCCGCCCGCGCCTTAGTGTCAGCATGTTCGCCCACCACGATAGCGTCATCAACAACAATGCCCAACGTCAAAATTAACGCGAAAAGAGAAATCATATTGATAGTGACACCAAAAACATACATCAAACCCATCGCCGCCAGCATCGACGTGGG
>DPZQ01000086.1:0-490 GCA_003536295.1 Rhodobacter sp.
AATCACCTCTGAAATAACAAACACGCCGATCAAAAGTGGAACAAGCGCCATGCCTGATTCCAACTCGTCGATTCCCATTGTCATTTTAAACTGGCCGGTAATCGTATCTTCACCAATAAGGGCAATTGCTGCGCCAAACAGTGTCGAGATGATGCCTTTGATGATGCTGTCACTAACAACTGAACCGACAACAAAAAAGGCCATCAGATAGATTGCGAAATTTTCGGGTGGGCCAAACTGCTTGGTAAAGGCGGCAATGGATACAGCACCGAAAATCAGCACGATTTCGCCGAAATAATCGCCAAAGGCTGATGAAATCGTCGCTGTCTTAAGCGCCTTTCCGGCACGTCCAGATTGAGTCATCGGATAGCCATCTTGCATTGTGGCCGCCGATGCCGCGGTTCCGGGCGTGTTGAATAGGATGGCGGCAATGGATCCGCCATATCGCCCCGATTTGCCAATCACATAAAGAAAGGCAAGGCCAGCCAAA
>DPZQ01000086.1:581-2746 GCA_003536295.1 Rhodobacter sp.
AACAAACCAAATGGCATAGGGGTCACTGAAAAGAGTGACGAAACCGCCAAAAATATCGTCGAATATCATCAGGAATTATTCCCCGCTTATCAAATTTGTGAAGGGGCGTAGATCAATCAACACACCCTTTGGGTCATTCAGTCTCATAATGCCCATGAACAACCACTGCATGACAATCGCCATAATCAGTGCGCCTGTGATCGTTTTTACTTTGTCGCGGACGCCAAAAGCATAGAGCGTTGACACATATCCAACAATGATTGCAACAAAATAGCCAAAAAGCCAAAAGGTCACTACGAACAAAGCGCCACATCCGACAACGAGTGCAATCCGTTGCAGATTGCTATCAAGAAAGCCATAGCCCTCCTTAAGGTTGCCAACCTTGCCCCGAAATGCTCGAAGGGCAAGCCAAACTCCCCCAAGGGTAAGCCCAATGGCCAATGCCATTGGCATGGATTGTGGGCCGATTGCCTCGTTTGAAGCCCGGATTGTTGTTGCTTGATAAACAAAAAAGACACCGATCAGCCCAACAACGCTGGCGACACCATATTCGAGTTTCTTCTTATAGAGTGTTTGATCCATTGGTTCCTCAATTTCAAACCATTTTTTTTCTGCAAAAATAAAAATTTATTAAACAAATAGGGGCAAGTTCAAAACTTGCCCCTGAATGATTTTGAATAAGTCAGTTTATTGATTTCCGACGAGCTTTTGCATCACTGGGGTCATCGTCTTGTACATCACACCCTGAGCCTTAACAGCCGTTGCCGAATCAATATAGAAAGCACCAAGGTTGTTCTTCTTCATGAAGCTTTTAAAGCCTTTGATACCAGCAACATGTTTGATTGCGGCTCCAACTTTTTCTTTAACTTCATCAGAAACTCCCTTTGGAGCAAAAAGGCAGAACAGACCTGTAAAGTCAGCCCCTTCCATCCCTTGCTCTCCAAAAGTTGGCAGATCAGGCATGGTTGGGTCGCGCTCTGCGCCAGCGGTTGCCAATGGACGGATCGTATCCTCAAAACCTGCAATGGTGTTGTTACCGCCAAAAACTGCTTCGACTGATTGAGAAACAATTGCGGCACGCGCTTTTGATCCACCTTTAAACGGAACCATCTTATGAGGAATTCCGTATGTATCAAAGAATGTCGTACCAATGCCCGAATGCATAGTTGTTGCGCCAGATGTACCCCAAGTAACGGTTTTACCTGAAGCTTTTGCGCTCGCAACAAACTCAGCCATATTTTTTGCTGGGTTTGAGGTGTGTACCTGCATCGAAGTTACCAGCTGAGACATGCAGCCGAGGTTAACCCAATCGTCTTTCACACTATACGGCTTATCTTTTCCCTTGGCCAATTCACCAACGATGAAGGTGCCGATGTTGATCATATAAAGTGTGTGACCGTCTGCTTTTTCACCAAGAACTTGTTTTGCGCCTTTTTGGCCAGATGCACCCGGTACGTTTACGATATAGGCAGGCTGCCCAGCCATAGTTTCAGCTTCGTGTAGGTATGATGCAAATCCGCGTGACGTTGTGTCAGTACCACCACCAGCAGAAAATCCTACAACGATTTTCACAGGCTTGGACGGATAAGATCCGTGACTACCTGCGAGAGCAGCTCCAGAAGTAAGCGTCAAAGCTGCTGCAGCACTAAGCACAACCGATTTACTAATTCCCATTTTTTCCTCCAATAGGTTTTTTGAATTTTTTGATAGAACAATCGTATCCAAGTAGTGGTCAGTTCAGCCTTTTCTGTCAATGATAATTTGATATTTTCTGCCAAATTTCTGCCAAATTTCTGCCAAATTTTGTAAAATTATAATAGCAAGAGGCACTGTCTTGTGATTACTGTTTTTCACGCAAAGTTTTTTCTTTTCATAATCTGATTTTAGCAAATCAACCCGCCGATCAATCCAAGGACATGTGCCATGCAACAGCACCCAAAAACAATGCGCACCGTAGGCGTTCATACCCCTGGTGGACCGGACGCGCTGGAAATCATCAATGTTCCTGTGCCAGTTCCAACCGGGCGTGACCTATTGATCAAAGTGCATGCCGCCGGCGTCAATGGTGCTGATTTGCGCGAACGCGAGGGGAAATATCCGGTGCCGCCCGGCGCGCCCGATATTATGGGGCTTGAGGTTTCAGGCGAAATTGTTGCTGTTGGCGA
>DPZQ01000140.1 GCA_003536295.1 Rhodobacter sp.
TCATGCTGGCTAACTAATAATCTATTACTCGGTAACTTTGCCCGTCTGAAAAACCAAGCCCAATTTGGTTTTCTGATAGGCCGTGCGTACTGCTACTGATATTTTGGGCTATAGACCGCCTCGAAGTGTGGCATACTCGTGCTGTTTTGAGAAAAACCCACAAATGGGGCATGCCAGCAAGACCTTTCATAAAGGCCAAACTTTTTGCCTGCTCATATTAACAAATGATCCGAGAGAAAGTGAGTGGCCCCGCTATATAGACCAAAAGCTCCACTTGGGTCGCTAAGATGTGCCGCATATGAAATCCCGCTTGCCTTGCTAATAGTGCGTTGGTGAATTGCAAAAAGTCCAAAACTCCAGACCTACACGCGATCAATGTCACAGGCCGAGAAAGGAAAATGCTCAAACGGCGTAAAATCCGGGAAACGCTTGCGCCAAAAACTGCGAGCGATTTGGGCTGACAATGACCACCAATACCACAATAGGGCTTTAGGTCAATTCACCTCCATTTTTGCCATCATCGCCTCGATGATATGCACATCGTGGGGGTTATTTAACTCCCAAAACAGGCGGCCCTTAGCATCAACCTCGACGCATATAAGATCAAGGTTATTTTCTAAAAATCGTAACTGCTCAAGCCCCTCAAGGGCCTCAAGCTGACCTAGAGGCCAATTGACATAAGCCTGCAAGGCTGCGGTTCGATAAGCATAGACCCCAACATGGTGAAAAACAGGCGTAGGCTCTTGATCGTCATAGATTTTGGTGGTGAAAGGAATAACTTCCTTTGAAAAATACAGCCCCTTCCCCGTGGGTCCAAAGACGGCTGTTGTGCCACCTACGCGCCCCTCTTTGCGGTCTTGCAAGAGGGCGTTTAGCATGCGCCCATCACAGCGCAAAACAGGTGTTGCAATATCAACCTTGGGGTTGGCCTGGAGGCTTGCGATCAGATCCTCAACAAACCAAGCGGGTGTCAGTGGCGCATCGCCTTGCAAATTCACCACTATATCATAATATGGTAAAAGTTTAGCCACCTCGGCGCACCGCTCGGTGCCGTTTTGACAGCTGGTCGGAGTCATGATCACCTCAGCACCAAGGCCCGCCACATGATCGGCGATGCGTGCGTCATCCGTAGCCACAACAACACGATCAACGCCTTTGACATCCATTGCCGCGCGCCAGCTGCGCTGGATGAGGCTTTGCGCCTGCCCGCCTGCGCCGCACAACGTGACCAAAGGCTTGCCAGGATATCGGGTCGAGGCAAAACGCGCAGGAATTGCGATCAGAACGCTCATTTTACACCTTCAGATCAACAGTTGGTGAAAGCGCAATGAAGAAAGGGTTTCTCCAAGCAGGCTTGCCATAGGCAAGGTCTTGGTGGCTATCGAAATCAACCACGCGTCCCCCTGCGCCACGCAAAATAGCATCGCCTGCGGCTGTATCCCATTCCATCGTGCGACCCAAGCGGGGGTAAAGGTCAACCTCACCCGTCGCGACTAAGCAAAATTTTAAACTTGAGCCCGCCGATTTCATATTGGCCACCTTGTATTTTTCAATATAAGTATCAGTGGCAACATCACGGTGGGACTTTGACGCCGTGATGCGTAGGGCCCCATTGTCGGCAACAGCTACCTTTAATACCCGTGTCACCCCTGTACAGTTTTTGTCAAACGGCCCAATTTCTTCAACCGAAGTTCCATCAGCCAAAGTGTAAAACAGCCTATCCTTTGCAGGCGCGTAGACCACACCGCGGACAGGAACGCCATGTTCCACATAGGCTATATTGACCGTAAAATCGCCGCGTCTCTGCACGAATTCTTTGGTGCCATCTAAGGGATCAACTATCAAAAAGGTACTGGCGCTTAAGCCGTGGCTGTCCAGTTGCTCTTCAGTGATTAATGGCACTGACCCGAAATTGGCACGCAAGCCTGCGCAAATAACGGCATCTGCCGCCTCATCGGCAAAAGTAACGGGGCTTTGATCAGCCTTTGCGCGCGCACCCAGATTCTCAAGGGCGTAAACTTGCATAATAGCATCGCCCGCCTTTAACGCTAAACTGCGCATCACGGTTGTTAGGATGTTAAAGTCCATTAGATCCCTTTATCGAAATTTACCCAGACACTCTTTGCGCCTTTATTCCCGTTAATTAATGAATGAGCAAGGAAGGTGAGATAAATCCCGCTAAAAAAGCGCCCAGCTTTATGTTTAAAATTACGCGCCTCCCAATTCAAGCCAATACTATGCAATCTTGGGTGGCCCCTACGTGTACATATTAGGGGCTGATGGGGAAGTTTTTCATCCAGAAATAAGCTTCAATGGGCTGGAACGGCGGCGAGTAAGCCCTGGTCTGCTGACTCTGCGTGATTTTCCACATCATTTTCGTGATTTTTGGCTATTTCATGCTAACTTCTTGCACTTACGGTGCTTGCAGCGGCCCACCCCTCAACCTATATAACCACCAACGCCACGACAGACTGTTGTGGAAAACGAGATCAGGGGAAGAAGCCTTTAGAGGATCTGCCCCTATAACATTGTCAAAAAGAGGTATTATCATGGCCAAAGTAATCGGGATCGACCTCGGGACCACGAACTCTTGCGTTGCCATTATGGACGGTTCGCAACCCCGGGTACTCGAAAATGCAGAAGGTGCACGCACGACTCCTTCTATAGTTGGGTTCACAGACAATGAACGACTAGTTGGCCAAGCGGCCAAACGTCAAGCGGTCACAAACCCAACCAACACAGTTTTTGCCGTCAAACGCCTTATAGGGCGCCGGATTGATGATGCACATGTTGCAAAAGATAAAAAGAATTTACCATATGCGCTGGTAAACGGTGGCAATGGCGATGCTTGGGTAGAAGCCCGCGGAGAGAAATATTCGCCCAGCCAAATTTCTGCCTTTATCTTGCAAAAAATGAAAGAAACAGCTGAAAGCTATCTGGGCGAAGAGGTTACGCAAGCCGTAATCACCGTGCCTGCATATTTCAACGATGCACAGCGCCAAGCAACCAAAGACGCAGGTCGCATTGCCGGCCTTGAAGTTTTGCGCATCATCAACGAGCCCACGGCCGCGGCTTTGGCTTACGGATTAGATAAAAAAGAAGCCCGCACCATCGCAGTTTATGACCTCGGCGGAGGCACCTTTGATATCACAATTCTTGAAATTGACGATGGCTTGTTTGAAGTTAAGTCAACCAACGGCGACACCTTCTTGGGCGGCGAAGATTTCGATATGCGTATCGTCAACTATTTGGCAGATGAATTCAAAAAAGAGCATGGCGTTGACCTAACCCTCGATAAAATGGCTCTACAACGACTGAAAGAAGCCGCTGAAAAGGCCAAAATCGAACTTTCTTCGAGCCAGCAAACCGAAATAAACCAACCTTTCATCAGCATGGACAAGAATTCTGGTACGCCCCTGCACATGGTGATGAAACTAACACGTGCAAAGCTAGAGAGCTTAGTCTCTGACTTGATCAAAAACTCGATCAAACCTTGCCAAGCGGCGCTCAAAGATGCGGGCTTAACCATGAGTGACATCGACGAAGTGGTGCTTGTTGGCGGCATGACACGTATGCCCCGCGTTGTTGAAGAAGTGACGAAATTTTTTGGAAAAGAACCACACAAAGGCGTAAACCCAGATGAAGTCGTGGCTTTGGGCGCAGCTATTCAAGCCGGCGTTTTGCAAGGTGACGTAAAAGACGTTGTCTTGCTAGATGTGACACCTTTGTCTTTGGGCATCGAAACTTTGGGCGGAGTGTTTACCCGCTTAATTGACCGTAACACCACCATTCCGACCAAGAAATCACAAGTTTTCTCGACTGCTGAAGATAACCAAAACGCGGTCACCATCCGTGTCTTTCAGGGCGAACGGGAAATGGCAACCGACAATAAAATATTGGGTCAATTTAATCTGGACGATATTCCACCCTCACCCCGCGGCATGCCACAAATCGAGGTGACCTTTGATATCGACGCCAACGGTATCGTGTCAGTTGGGGCCAAAGACAAAGGCACGGGGCGAGCGCAAAACATCACCATCCAAGCCTCTGGCGGCCTGTCTGATGACGATATCGAAAAAATGGTGCGCGACGCCGAAGCCAATGCCGATTCGGACAAAGAACGCCGTGAACTGGTTGAAGCGCGCAATCAAGCGGAAAGCCTGATCCACTCCACGAAGAAATCTATCTCCGAACATGGTGACAAGGTTGACCCGTCAACCGTTGAAGCTATTGAGCTTGCGATGGGGGCGCTGGAAGAAGCTTTGGAAAAAGATAATGCCGACAAAATCAAAAGCGGTGTTCAAAATCTCACTGAAGCTGCGATGCGTTTGGGTGAAGCTATATATAAAGCTAGCCAATCCGAAGCTGGTGGTGATGACGAAGGACCGCGCAGCGTCGATGATGATATCGTTGATGCTGATTTCGAAGACTTGGACAACGACAAGCGCAAGTAATGTCGCAAAACAGATGTTTAGCCTAGCTTTAGGCAGCACATCTGTTTTGAAAAGGGGTTTTCATGGCAAAACGCGATTTCTACGAAGTGTTAGGCTCGCAACGCGGGGCCTCGGCGGATGAGCTTAAAAAGGCCTACCGCACCAAAGCAAAAGAGCTGCACCCTGATCGCAACTCTGGCAATCCCAATGCCGAAGCGCAATTCAAAGAAGTGAATGAGGCCTATGAGGTCTTAAAAGACGGTGATAAAAAGGCGGCTTATGACCGCTATGGCCATGCCGCATTCGAAGGCGGTATGGGCGGTGGGCGAGGCGGCCAAGGGGGTCAGGGTGACTTCTCTTCCGCCTTTTCTGATGTTTTTGAAGATTTATTTGGCGACTTTATGGGCGGCGGGGCGCGCTCGGGCGGGCGTGGACGTGCGCAGCGCGGCTCGGATCTGCGCTATAACCTGCGAGTAACGCTTGAAGAAGCCTTCAAAGGCGTGCAGAAAACCATCAATGTGCCGACCTCGGTTGCTTGCGAGGGATGTAAGGGAACGGGGGCAGAAGGCGGTACTGAACCTGTAACATGCCCTACCTGTGCTGGCATGGGAAAAGTACGCGCTCAACAAGGCTTCTTTACCGTTGAACGCGCCTGCCCAACCTGTTCGGGCATGGGGCAAATTAATAAAAACCCTTGTCGGCAATGTAGCGGAGCGGGACGCTCGGAAAAAGAGCGCTCACTTTCGGTGAATATTCCCTCAGGCGTTGAAACAGGTACGCGCATTCGTCTAACCGGCGAAGGCGAAGCAGGCATGCGCGGTGGACCCACGGGCGATCTTTACATATTTATTGAGCTGCGGGAGCATTCTATTTTTCAGCGCGACGGCACCTCATTATTTTGTCGCATACCAGTGACCATGAGCACTGCCGCCCTAGGGGGAGAGGTTCAAGTTCCTACCATTGATGGTGGATCGAGCCGCGTAAAGGTGCCTGCAGGGGCACAAACGGGCAAACAGCTGCGGTTGCGCTCAAAGGGTATGCCTGCACTGCGCGGTGGTGGCCTTGGCGATATGTTGATAGAATTAGCCATTGAAACGCCGGTCAATTTGACTTCGAGGCAAAAAGAGCTGCTGCGTGAATTCGAGAAACTGTCTGAAGATAATAACCCAGAAGGCCATAGTTTCTTAGCGAAAGTACGCAATTTTTGGGACGCTAAGGCCAAGTAATGGCCTTAGCTGACCAGTTAATTGGCGCTTTAAGTGTTTTTACCAATTTAGAAAATCGTGATACATATCGGAGGCTCTGTTCTTAAAGGTTTTGTATATGGATTGACTTACACCTTAGCACAAACGCTCTTGCAAAATACTCCTTCGTGAGAATAACGACCCCTTTAAATCCAGCAGTTTCTCTTCAACATCGCCGTCAGTTTTTCAAAAAACCTATGCAAAAACCAGTCTTGCATAATAGTTTTTATTAAACAATATAAATATAAATTATTGAAAAATAACGATTTTAAATCTTACCGTGGCAGTATTTAAATTTACTGCCGCTGCCACATGGGCAAAGTTCATTGCGCGCCGTTTTAGCCCACTCAGGCCGCATGTCAGATTGGGCACCCTCTGCGCTTGATTGAGGCAAAGTGCCCAGAGCGGATTGTCCCGCTCGTTGCTTTGACAAATAGTCCGCTTCGAGCTTGGCTTGTTCTTCTTTGGACATAGGCCTAATTTGCGAGATTTTCTTAGTCACTTCCGCGCGCAACGTGTCCAGCATAATTTCAAACAAGGTAAATCCCTCATTTTTAAATTCAGAAAGTGGATCACGTTGCGCATATGCACGAAAACCCACTACCGAGCGCAGATGCTCGAGTTGCAGCAAGTGTTCCCGCCATTTAGCATCAATCGCTTGCAACAAAATTTGTTTTTCGATGTTGCGCATGGTTTCAATACCGAAAGCTTGTTCTTTTTGGCTAAATTGCGCATCAGTTGCATTAGTCAGCCGCTCGCGAAGCACCTCTTGATCCACACCCTCTTCGGTTGCCCAATCTTGCAAAGGCACATTCATATGTAACTTTTCGCGTACCGCCGCCTCAAGGCCAGGAATGTCCCATTGATCAGCGTATTTTTTCGGTGGTACATACTCATCAAGTAAATCATCAATCACCTGCAACCGCATATCCGACACAATATCAGAGACATTGTCGGACTGCATCACGTCTCGCCTTTGGCTGAAGATGACTTTGCGCTGTTCATTCATCACATCGTCGAATTTCAACAGCTGCTTGCGCTGATCAAAATTGCGGCCTTCGACTTTTGCTTGGGCTTTTTCAAGCGATTTATTGACCCA
>DPZQ01000094.1 GCA_003536295.1 Rhodobacter sp.
GCCCTTTGATACCGAAGAGGAAGCGATCTTCTTGGCCAACAGTTCTAACTTTGGCTTGGGGTCGGGGATTTTTACCCAAAATTTAGCGCGTGCGCATCGTGTTTCGGGACAGTTGCGGGCGGGGATTTGCTGGATCAACACCTATCGGGCGATTTCGCCCATCGCGCCCTTTGGTGGCTTTAACCACTCGGGCTATGGGCGCGAAGGGGGGCGTGATGTGATTTTAGATTATACCCGCACCCGCACCACTTGGATCAACACTTCGGATCAGCCGATGGCCAATCCATTCGTGATGCGTTAGCGGGACACTTTGCCCAAGGTCGTGTATAAAAGACCCATCGTTAAAAACACCAAAGAAATCCAGCTTTGGATTCCCAATACCTCGTGCAAGAACAGTACACCAAACAGCGCCCCAACCCCAGGCACCGCCGCTAAAATAGCCGAGGCTTGCTCTGGTCCTAATGTGTTAGAGGCATGCGCGACCAAAAGAATGCCGATCAAGCTGGGTACAAATCCTTGATAGACCATCTGAATGATCAAGGGCCAAAGCGGTGCCGCACTTATGCCCGAGGGCAAAAAAACATACCAAACTGGCACAAAAAGGGCGCAATTAACCAAGGTTCCGCAGAAAATAACCTGCGTCAGACGCAGGTTCCAGCGCCGTGATAGGCTCATGAATAGGCCGAAAAACGCGGCTCCAACCAAGAATAACAGATCCCCTTTCCAGCTTTGCCTCAGATCAAGTGCCACCAATCCCTGGTCAGTCGCAAGACCAATTACTGAAAGTAAAATCACCATCGCCCCGATAAGCTGATGGCGCTTGGGGCGGGTCTTAAAGAAAAGATAGGTGATAAAAATACTAATGATCGGCAAAACGCCATTCATGAAAATACCGCCATGTGCGGCGGGGGCAAAGCGAAAACCCTCAAAAACCGCTAAGACATAAAGCGGCCCCAACACGGTTGAGATGATTGCAACTTTGCCAAATGTTAGCCCGCGCCATGCTTTGTAATAAATGACAATAGGCAGCGCGATGAAACTGGCCAACCCATAGCGAAAGGCCGCCAAATCATAGATTGTAAGCCCCGATTGTCCTGCTACGCGTGAAACAATGAGCCACATGGCCCAAACAAGCACAACTGACCAAGCTGCGGCAAAGCCACTCCAGTGATATGAAAGCGAATGTTGCATCGATTGACCTTACCAATATTCGATCTTAATGTCCGATCGTCGCGTCGACTTCAAGGTGAATAGCCGTTTGCAAAAAAATGCCCCCTAAGTGGCGTTAATAAATTTTTTTATTCTTTAATAATAGGTAAGTAGTTATCATGATCAACGCTCCCCTAATTCGTGCGGTTGAATTGGCCGACCACGCCCAGTGGGATCGCCTTTACCAAGGGTATGGCGCATTTTACAAAGTTACCCAAACCGACCAGATGCGCGATCGGGTCTGGTCTTGGCTGTTTGACCCATTGCACATGACCCAAGGGCTTGTTGCGGTTGATGCGCAAGGGGCGCTGATCGGGCTGGCCCATTATCGCCCCTTTGCCCGCCCTCTAAGTGCGACAACGGGCGGGTTCTTGGATGATTTATTCGTGGATCAGGCGGCTCGCAGATCGGGGGCAGGGGCGGCCTTGATCGGGCAGTTGCGCAGCATTGCCCGTGACGAGGGCTGGTCGGTGCTGCGCTGGATCACAGCTGATGATAATGCTACGGCCCGCGCACTTTATGACCGCGTGGCTTGTGGGACCAAATGGGTTACCTATGACATAAAAATCTAGAGGCTAAAGCAGGGTGCGCTCAACCACCCACCAAGCCCCAACTAGGGCAATTGCCCCAGATGCCGGCAAGGCTATGTGCAAGCGGTACCAAGATTTTTTGCCAAACCAATAGCTAAGTAGGCCAAATCCAAAGGCCACGATGGTCAGTTGCCCTAGCTCAACCCCCACATTGAAGCCTATTAGGGCGGGAATAAATGCATGTTGCGGCAGGCCAAACTCTACCAAAACGCTGGCAAATCCCAAACCATGCAAAAGCCCAAAGCCAAAGACCACAAAAGGGCGGCTGCGGCTTAGACCTTTGGCAAAGGTATTCTCAACCGCCACGAACACAATAGAGGCGGCGATCATCGGCTCAACAAGCTCTGAGGGCAATCTGACATAGCCCAAAGCCGCAAGTCCCAAGGTCAAAGTATGCGCCAGCGTAAAGGTTGAGATTTGCAAAATCAAAGGCCGCCAAGCGGGTGATAAAAAGAAAAGTCCCAAGACAAATAGGATGTGATCCAGCCCTTTGGGTAAAATATGGTCAAAGCCAACTGGCACGTAGGCCCAAAAAGCCGTCACCGGCCCCATTTGGCCGCCGCCTTGCAGCACAATCGCGTCTGAAATTTCCCCACCTTCAAGATAGCCCGTATAGGGGTTTTCAACTCCCATTTGGCGCAAGACCAAAGCGCCATAATCTGCGGACCAGCCCATGGCTACTTGCTGGGTGCCTCTGGGTAGCTCTACATGAAATGACAAAACTGAGCTGCGCACTTGCGCTAGCGCGCCGATGGGTGGGACCTCAATCTGGTCAAACTGCACATCTAGAGAACGGTCTTGGGCAAAAACTTGAATATTTTTTACCATGGACGGCCAATAATCGGCCAAATCGAGGGCCAGAGCTTGCGGGGCTTTGGAACGTAAAAGATCATAATCTTGTGCCTTGGGCGACAGGTTGGTGTCTGTCAGGCTGCTTAAATCGATGCCGGCCAAAATTGCCTCAAGGTTTAGGCTGACAACGAAATCGAGCCGGTCTTCTACTTGGCGCACATCCATAATGGCGGGCAAAACCTCATGCGCGGCGAGTGGCAGCGGTCCAAGCGCGCAAAGCAGAGCACTTGACATGAGCAGTTTGCAGCCCAATGCTTTTAGATAAGCCAAAGGATATATCATGCACTTTTCCATACCGTCAGTTTTCTCACTTTCCCTTTTATTCGGTCCCATCGCAAGTCTTGGTGATGCACATGAGTTTTGGATAGCCCCACAGGCCTATCTGGTTTCAAAAGACGCAAAAATCATCGCAGAATTACGCAATGGTCAAGGATTTTCCGGCGCCAACCTACCCTATCTTTCTATGAAAACTGAAAGGCTTGACATAACTTATGCCACGCAGACGGCGGAAATCACCATGCGCAATGGCGATAGTCCTGCCCTTGTCACGGCATCGTTGGGCCAAGGACTCCATCTTTTGGCCTATCAGTCGTCTTTGTCAGTGGTTAGTTATGAAAAATGGGAAAACTTTGCAAGTTTCGTGGTCCATAAAGACCTTGGAGTGACAAAAGAGGCACATCTAGCAGCAGGATTTGCGCTGGAAAACTTCTCAGAGATCTACCGGCGTTTTTCAAAATCGTTGGTAGGTGTGGGCTCTGGCCAAGGGTTTGATCGCGCATTAGGGCTTGAGGTTGAGTTTGTGGCTCAAACCAATCCATTTGCCACAGAGCCTAACCGAGGGTTCGAGGTGCTATTGCTTAAGGACGGCGCGCCAAGTCCTCACCTGCAAATTGAAATATTTGAAAAAGCGCCTGATGAAACTGTAAATACGACCACTACTAACACCAATGCTGAAGGACGTGCGCTGTTTGAGGTTAAAGCGGGTCATAGTTATATGCTTGATGCTGTATTTTTGCGCCATCCCACCGCTGAATTGGCGCAAAAATGGGGGGCTGATTATGAAAGCCGGTGGGCAAATTTGACCTTTTTCATCCCTCCGGCACCTTAGGGACGTTGTTGGCGATCATAAGGGGCTCTACCTGAAGCGTTAAGCCCTGCACGTCCATGTGACAAGAGCGTCATTTTGATGTCGAAAACGATCAAGACTTTTTACAAATATTGGCATCCATTGGTTGACGCGCTTTTATGGATTACCGTCATGCTTTTAGCAGCTCCACCCCTTATGTTTTTGGATGATAATAAAAGGGGGGTAGCTTGGCTTTTGGTCGGCATTGCCCTCTTTAACATTCAGGATCTGATCCTTAAATCCTTGTCTGGAACCTATCCGCTGCATGAAGCGATGGTCGTGCGTTCGTTGACGGCATTGCCCATTTTGCTGGTTATGGTAGCTACGGATGGGGGCCTGCGCCAGTTGTTGAACCCCGGCTGGTCAAGAATGATTTCACGCGGTTTTGTGATGTTTGTGGCATATACTGCCTATTATTTGGGTCTGGCTGCCTTGCCTATGGCTACTACTGTGGCACTGTACTTTTCGGCCCCCTTGTTCATTACTGTTTTATCGGTTGTAATTTTAAAAGAGACGGTGGGCCCGCGGCGCTGGTTGGCCATTGCAGTGGGCTTTGCTGGAGTTTTAGTGATGCTGCGACCGGGGAGCACCCTTTTTGAGATAGCCGCGATTTTACCTGTGGCGTCAGGCCTGGCATATGCTTTGGCCATGGTGCAAGCGCGCCACCTTGGAGGGCACTATAGCGCCGCGGCCTTAGCCTTTTGGGGTAATATAGTCTTTTTGTTTTGTGCGAGTGTTCTAGCACTGATCTTTGGCGGTGGGCAATTTGCGGATGAGAGCTCTAAATCCATGGGTTTTTTGCTCCGAGGATGGGTGGTGCCCTCGCAGCACGACCTTTTGTTAATGATGGCTTGTGGCCTGATAGCGGCTCTTGGATTGACCTTTTTGACCCAAGCCTACCGGATAGCTCAAGCGAATATTGTGGCGCCCTTCGAATATAGTGCCATGATTTGGGGCGTGGTTTACGGCTGGGCCTTTTGGGGTGATTGGCCCGACACAGTCGCTTGGACGGGCATTTTTATGATCATTTGGGCGGGCATCTATGTGCTG
>DPZQ01000227.1 GCA_003536295.1 Rhodobacter sp.
GGCCGATCCAGATGTTATTGCGCGAGCAGCGGACCATTTTGGGTCGCAATGTATTGTTGTGGCTATCGATGCCAAAACGGTTAGTCCGGGAAAATGGGAAATTTTTACCCATGGAGGGCGGCGCGCCACTGGCATTGATGCTGTTGATTTCGCGCGTTTGGTCGTGGCAAAGGGAGCAGGAGAAATTCTTCTGACCTCCATGGATCGTGACGGCACGCGGGCAGGCTTTAACCTTGCCCTGACCCGTGCCATTGCGGACGCGGTCTACGTGCCCGTGATTGCTTCGGGCGGGGTTGGCACTTTAGACCACCTGGTCGAAGGCGTGAAAGACGGCCATGCCAGCGCTGTTTTGGCCGCATCTATATTTCACTTTGGCACCTTTACCATCGCCCAAGCCAAGGCCTACATGGCCCAAGCTGGCCTACCCATGAGGATTAAATGAGTGCACTAAACACGTTGGCCCAGACAATTTTTGCCCGTAAAACTGCCGATCCTGACGGATCATGGACGGCTAAGCTTTTGGCCCAAGGACCCGAGAAATGCGCTGAGAAATTCGGAGAAGAGGCCATCGAGGCAGTGATTGAGGCCGTCAAAGGCGACAAGTCGCGCCTGATCAGCGAAGCGGCAGATGTGATTTACCATCTTTTGGTAATGCTGGCATCGCGCGACATCACGCTGGCCGAGGTTGAAGCCGAACTTGCCGTGCGCACCCACCAATCTGGTCTGACAGAAAAGGCCTCGCGTGGGGCTAAATGACCTAAAGCGTGTGGCCAGAGGCCAGAAGCCTTGGAATTTCGATGGCTGGGCAACGATTTTTCACCACATCCACCCCATGTGCAAGTGCCAAATCGGCCGCCGCCTGATGAGAAACACCAAGCTGCATCCAAACTGTTTTCACCGTTGGTAAATGCGCAAGCATGTCCTCAATAATGGGCAAGACATCCTCTGACTTTCTAAAAATGTCAATCATATCAACTTTTTCATTAATATCAGAAAGCTGGGCGCGCACCGTCTCTCCCGCTACAACCTGCCCTGCAACCCCAGGATTTACGGGAATGACACGGTACCCCTGTTCCGTCAAATAGCGCGCTACCCGATGTGAGGGGCGATCTTCGTTGGGTGACCAGCCCACAAGGGCAATCACTTTGGTACGCTTTAAAATTGTCAGAAGGGTTGCGTCGGTTTGTAAGTCAGTCATGGCCATCTTTCAAAAAATGCGCCCAAGCAAGCTTAGGCGCAGGTTTGGAACGGGGAAGGACATTGAGAGTGTTCCACACTCTCTGCCTGGAGGTAGGCAGCCTTTATCCCAAAAAAGGTCAGTCACATAAGTGTGACCAATCAATCTCACGCCCAGGCGGTGGCAACCGCGTAAAGTCCAACCGCAGCCGCATTTGATACATTCAGCGAACCAAATCCGCCAACAAAAGGCACACGTACTAAATGATCACATGTCTCGCGGGTTTTGTCGCGCAGGCCCGGCCCCTCGGCACCCAGCACTAAGGCGATCGGGCGCTTTTCGGCGTCGGTTATGCCTTGCGCCAAAGTCATGGGCGCGCCACTGTCAAGACCCAGTAAAATATAACCCATATTCTTAAGATCGATCATCGTGTCAGCTAAATTTCCTACACGCAAGTAGGGCTGACGCTCAAGTGCACCAGAGGCGGTTTTGGCCAAGGCCCCTGTTTCGGGAGCCGAGTGGCGCTGCGGCGCTATCACCGCGCGCGCACCAAACACTTCGGCCGAGCGCAAAACCGCCCCAACGTTATGCGGATCAGTCACGCGGTCTAAAATAACGAGCAGCGGCAGGCCTTCGCCTGTGATGCAAATATCTTGCACGGTGCCCCAATGCAACGGCTTGGCCTCAAGCGCCGCCCCTTGATGCACCGAGCCCGCATCAATGGGCACATCAAAGTTGCGCGGATCAACAATCTGAGGCTCAATTCCACCAAGATCAATAGCTTCAAGCAATTTATCGGCGGCATTTTTGGTCAAGACCAAACGTAGTTTTTCACGTGCAGGGTTCATCAGCGCATCACGCACCGCATGCAGGCCAAAAAGCCAGACGGTTTCTTGCCCCGCTATGCGTTTTTGGCGTTCTTTCGCGATGATCCAGGTCGGTTTGGTGGCTTTATCGTACATTTTGGCCTCATTCTTTCGCGCCACATTGCGCATCTTGAACGCGGCCTTGCAAGGAAAATACGCTAATTTGCAGGCCAAAGGCAAGTCAGGTGCTTTTGGCCTTGACGCACCATAGGGGCTTTAGTAATCCCACACTCAGTGGGCGATGTGCTGCAAGGTGCGGCAGCGGACTGTAACTCCGCCGNNGCCTGGTTCGATTCCAGGATCGCCCACCATTTCAGTTGTACGCCTGATGTTTTTGTTTCTAATATTATAGAGAGACATAACATGATCGCTTTAAGCACTTCTTTACAAAATCATTCAGCAGTATTTTGCATGGACGTAATCTTGTCCAATTTAGTTCAAAGGCGACCCGTTTTTGTTGATATGATGACTTTGGAAACAGCCTAAAGACCGCTTTATGCCATCTGACGTTTATGGCTTCATAAATCCACCTTTAAAGACCAGGGCTTGCTATAAAACGGCAAACCTCTATTTAGATACTTCTGAGATCAAATAACTGATCAGGTCAAAACCTTCGCTCTGCTAGCTACATACAAAATTAAGAACTACTCGCGCTTTGAGTAACATCTTTTGGGTTAATACTGAGTGATCCTTCAAGTTCGGCGCCTTCTTCAACTGAGAAGTTTGAGCTCGTTATATTGCCCATTACATGACTACCTGCCTTCAAGCTTACAACATCAGCCCTAATATTACCAACCACCTTACCAAAGACAATAACTTCTTCAGCTGCAATATTTCCTTTAATGATTGCCATAACCGCGCCAATAATATCATTACACTTTGTGTGT
>DPZQ01000189.1 GCA_003536295.1 Rhodobacter sp.
TTTGACGAAGTTGCTTCTGGCAACTCCCAGGCTTACATCGGCGCTGACTATTACTGGACAGGCAAGCACCCTGCTTACGCGTTCTTTACATCGGTTCCATTCGGTTTGACCCACCCCGAGCATTCGGCATGGATCAAATTTGGTGGTGGCCAAGCCCTTTGGGACAAGCTTTCAGGCGAATTCGGCATTAAACCATTGTTGGTTGGTGCAACTGGTACGCAGGCTGGTGGCTGGTTTAACAAAGAGATCAATTCGGCTGATGATTTCAAAGGCCTAAAAATGCGTATCCCAGGCTTGGGCGGTAACGTTCTTGTGAAATTGGGTGCCTCGACTGTGTCGCTGCCTGGTGGTCAAATCTATGAAAACCTGGTGTCAGGTTCGATCGACGCTACTGAGTGGGTTGGTCCTTACAATGACTATTTCATGAAGTTTTATGAGGCCGCTAAATATTACTATACCGGCGGCATGCATGAGCCAGGTTCCGACTTGGCGTTGGGCGTGAACAAAGCTTGGTGGGATACCTTGTCACCATGGGAGCAATCGATCATTGAAGCTGCATCGGAACAAGAAGCAGCGGCTATGTACGAAGAAGCAATCGCTCTTAACGGACCCTATCTTAAAAAATTGGTTGATGAGCAAGGCGTTCAGGTTAGATCATTTAATGATGATACTTGGGACGCAATGTACGCTGCTTGGGAAGAAGTTTTGGAAGAAACTCGCGCCCACTCGCCTTTGGCTGCTGAAATTGCAGATGCCTACGTTGCTGCAATTGAAAGTGAAGGTGGTTTCTTGGCCAAATTCGAAGTTGAATTTGTCAATCAACGCAACCGCGTGATGGGTTTGGATTGATTTAAACCAAACGGGAATGGGGGGGCGATAGCCCCCCTTTTTTTCATATATTAGGGTCTTGGGAGTTATCGGATGAATGATCGCAGTGTTTCGCGATCGGGCACTTTGAGTGCCCGAATGTTTGCTTGGATTGTTATCGGGACTTTAGTGGCGTTTTTTGTTAATAATGTTTTGCTTGTCGCGTTTGATTTTCCTCCCATTGGATTTGGAAACGACAGTGAGGGAAGCAATATGATCCAACTGGCCATTTATGGCGCTGGAGTGATTTTTGGTATTGGTAAAGTGTTTTCTCACTCAGAGGACACCTTGCGTCAAGATGCAGAGCTTGTGACAAACATTAACCGCACGATCATTCGGATTTGTTTTTGGATTGTTTTATTAACTGGCGTTGCAGACGCTCTTTTGGCCTTTATGCGCGTTGAAAATCTACTGATATATTTCGTAGATAAGAAAACAGTAGCAAGTTTGGGCTTTCCTAATTTTGTCGTGCCCTACGTTCATGCGCCGTTGATGGTGCTTGGGGTTGTGCTTGGACTTTATACGCGAACACTTGGTTTTTTCTGGCTGGCACTAATGATTGTAGCCGCCGAATTAATGATCGTGCTAACGCGCTTTGTCTTTTCTTATGAGCAGGCCTTGATGGGCGACTTGGTGCGCTATTGGTATGCCGCTTTGTTCTTATTTGCCTCGGCCCATACGCTTTATGACGAAGGTCACGTGCGCGTTGATTTACTTTATGCCAATTTTGCGCGACGTACAAAAGGCTACACCAATTCTATTGGGTCTTTGGTCTGGGGTATTTCGACTTGTGTAGTGATTTTATTTATCGGCATGGGATCGAAGCAATCGATCATAAATAGCCCACTCGCGGTTTTCGAAGTGACACAAGCAGGAAATATTGGTAT
Source organism: Rhodobacter sp. (assembly GCA_003536295.1). GTDB lineage: Bacteria > Pseudomonadota > Alphaproteobacteria > Rhodobacterales > Rhodobacteraceae > UBA10365. The sequence continues at coordinate 1,755 of DPZQ01000189.1, forward strand.
GTTTATTAAGTATCAGATGGCCGCTTTTCTGGCAATTTTCGCTGGCACAATGCTAATTCAATTTGTGTCATATTTCCTTGAGTCTATTGCCGATATCAGAAATGAACCTGGCGCACGCGTCACCGCAGCCGTTGTCCAGTGAGGTAAATCATGGAACTTTTCTTTTTACTTGTCTTAGTCGTTCTGATGATCACCGCCTTGGGCTCGGGCTTTCCAGTGGCTTTTGCTTTGCCGGGCGCAGCAGTAATATCGGTTGGACTTGCAGCTGCAACGGGCATGATCTTTACGGGTAATCCTGATGCCTATTTCCATACAGGCGGGCCCTATCAGTGGCTTTCGGCTGGTGTAACCAACCTGCGCGGAGTTTATTGGGAAGTCGAGCGCGACACGTTGATCGCTATTCCCCTGTTTATTTTCATGGGCATCATGCTTCAGCGCTCTAAAATCGCCGAAGATTTGCTAATGACTATGGCACAACTATTTGGCCGGGTTCCAGGGGGTTTGGGTATTTCGGTGGTTTTCGTGGGCGCTATTTTAGCCGCTACGACGGGGATCGTGGGAGCGACTGTGGTGGCCATGGGCCTGATCTCACTTCCTGCCATGTTACGCAATAACTATTCAAAAAGCTTGGCATCGGGAACAATCGCAGCTTCCGGTACTTTGGGCCAGATAATTCCGCCCTCAATCGTATTGATCATTTTGGCCGACCAATTGGGTTCCGCTGCTGATCAGGCTGGTACCATACGTAAGTTGTTGTATAAAGATGCCACTGGCGAAGTGAATATGCCATCTTTCTTTGATGTAACATCAACTTCTGCGGGCGAGATGTTTTTAGGTGCCCTTGTGCCCGGCTTGTTGCTTGTAGCGCTTTATATGATTTACATTTTGGTTTTTGCCATCTTTAACCCTTCAAAAGCACCCTCCGTACCTTACGAGGGCGACTACGATAGCGGCTTTTGGATTAAGGTTTTCACCTCTCTTGTGCCACCACTTGCACTTATCTTTTTGGTGCTTGGCTCGATCATTACAGGCATTGCAACGGTAAACCAAGCGGGTGCGATTGGGGCTGCCGGTGCGCTTACGATGGCAGGCTACCGGCTCTATGAGGGGCATAAGTCCACATATTATCCCGTTATGCTTGGGCTGATATCCTTGGTTCTCTTGACCATTAGTTTGTCAAACTTCCCGATGAATGCAAAGAATATCACAAATGGATCAGATTTGTTTGGGATCTTGCTTGGTACGTTTGCGACAGGCCTTTTGGTAGTTTCACTGGTTTGGAGTTCAGTGCGGGCCTTTCGTATTGACGACAGCTTGCGCACTGTGATGATGGAGACAGCCAAGACAACTTCGCTTGTCTTTATCATCTTGCTAGGTGCGGCAATGTTGACGGCAGCCTTCCGTGCCTTTGGTGGAGAGGAGATCGTTCGCCATTTCCTGGTGACTTTGCCAGGTGGCTTTTGGTTCCAATTCTTCGTTGTTATGGCAGTTATCTTCGTCTTGGGGTTCTTTTTGGACTTTATCGAAATTGCGGTTGTGGTAGTGCCAATTGTTGCACCAATCTTGCTGGCCAATCCTGAGGCTAATGTTACGGCCGTTTGGCTTGGTGTTATGATAGGTTTGAATATTCAAACATCATTTTTAACACCGCCCTTCGGCTTTGCACTGTTCTATCTACGTGGTGTTGCCCCAGCGATAGTGCGTACGGTTGATATATATAAGGGTGTTGTACCCTTTATCGGCCTGCAGCTAATGGCATTGGTCATTGTTGCCTTAATGCCATCCTTGGTAAATTATCTGCCAAATCGGTCAAGTCTTTTGGCGGAATCTTCGCCCCCACCGCGCAATCCAAGGCTGCAATATTGCTTGGATGAATATAATCATGGTTTTGCCAAAGATTTTGGAGCGGATTTGCGCGCAAATCTTTCGCCTTTGGCCTCGCTTGAGGCAAAAGATTTGCCAAAGTCGGTGGCCAAATTCATGCAAGAGGGGGTTAAAGGCCTTGATGCAACATATGCAGCACTTGACGCTATCTTTGTAGCTGAAGACGCTATTAATAATTCTGCCGGCGCTTATAGGCCCGTCTTGACCCAAGTGCGGAAAGTCGAAAAAGAAATCAGACTACTTGAAAGCGAAAATCAGCGCGATGCGCAGGCGATTTCGCGGATGTCAACGGCCGAAAGTAACGCGGCCCGTTTGGCACAGTTGCAGGGAGCAATTGCTGGAAATGAAGCCAAGATTGCTGAGTTCCGCTTACAGATCCCAAATGACTGGAAAAGTACGTTTGGCGCGTTTCACGATATTTTGAATACTGAAGAAAAAGCTCGCAGTGATTATCGTCGCCTTGCAGATAATACTTATGGTGCTTTTGAAGACATGGCAAAGTTTTTGGCCTCGAGTTCAGAATTCACAGCCTTGGACGACCGGATTACTGCGCTAAAATCTCAAATCGAAACTGACAATTTAAAAACTCTGTCAAAAGAGGTCAAAACGTTGGCTGCCGATTTTGGAAAGCTGAAAAGTGGTGGCGAAGTGAAAAGTTCGCTAGAAAAATTGCAAAAAGCTATGGCTAAATCCAAACCAGATTTGGCTGCAGTTTCGCGCGAATATAGCGTCGCGATGACAGCCTTTGATGTGGGTGTTGCCTTCTTTGAGGGGCCTGCCGCTACCATCACGCAGGTTCTGGCGCAAGTTGAACCCCAACTCAAAGTTTCAGTGGGAGCGCGCCAACAAGATAAGCTGACCCGTGAACAGGCTTTATCGATAGCAGCTTGTTCATCCCACCATCGAGATGTCTCTCTCAACTTCTGATAAAAAGGCGCTTTTGAAAGAAAGCGCCTTTTCTTTGCGGCATCGTGAAAAGGTGAACCATGCTTAATACAGCTTACGGCTATCAGGGCGGCTTTAGCGCGCCGCATCGTTTGGCAACGCTTACGGGACAAAATGTTTTGGCCAAGGGCGGTAGTGCAATTGAGGCAATGGTTGCGGCCGCCGCGACGATCGCAGTTGTATATCCACATATGAATGGTATCGGCGGCGACGGATTTTGGATCATCAAACGCAAGGGCGAAGCCCCCATAGCGATAGAGGCTTGTGGCCAAGCAGCGGCCCTGGCTACGCCCGAATGGTACGGCGCCCAAGGTCACCACAACACAATCCCTACCCGTGGCGGATTGGCCGCATTAACAGTGCCGGGCACAATTGGTGGCTGGCACGCGGCCTTAAGTCTGGTTGATCCTAGGCGAGCATTGTCTTTGTCAGATTTGCTGAGCGACGCGATCCACTACGCCAAAACAGGAATTGCGGTGTCTGGAAATCAGGCTGATTGCACGGCACAAAAACTTGACAGCTTAGCCCAAGTACCCGGCTTTGCCGCGCAGTTTTTGATTGATCATAGGCCTCCCAAAGCAGGTGATAAAATGGTGCAAGCCGCTTTGGGCCAGACACTGGCCCATTTGGCAGAAAATGGATTGATGGACTTTTACCAAGGTCGCATCGCCCAAAAACACGCGAACTATCTTGAAGCCAACGGCAGCCCCTTGCGGGGACAGGATTTCGCGCAATATCAAGCGCGCATCACCAAACCTTTACAGGTCACAACCTCGCTTGGGCAGCTTTACAATATGACTGCCCCCACCCAAGGTGTCTCGTCGCTGATGATTTTGGCGCTGTTTGATCGTTTAAAGGTCGAAAAAGCCGAAAGTTTTGCCCATTTACATGGT
>DPZQ01000013.1 GCA_003536295.1 Rhodobacter sp.
CGGTAAATCAAATTTCCAAAAGGATCACCGCGATGCGCCTTAATCAAGGCGAAATCGGCTTTTAACCAGCGTTCTTGCACATAAGGGCGCCCGTCAAACTCGGCTACGACTTTCCCAGCAGCCAAATCTGTTCCAAAACTTGTGGGCGTATAAAAGGCTGGAATGCCCGCACCACCAGCGCGGATGCGTTCTGCCAGGGTCCCTTGGGGCACCAGTTCCAGTTCAATCTCACCCGCCAGATACTTTTTCGTGAACACCACTGGATCGGCCGAACGCGGGAATGAACAAATCAGCTTTTTAACCTGCCCCGTTTCAATCAAAGCGGCCAGTCCAACATGCCCATTGCCAGCATTATTGTTCACAATCGTTAAATCACGTGGATGGCCCGTCGCATAAATGCGATCAATCAAAGCATGGATCAACTCGATGGGCGCACCCGAGCCGCCAAATCCGCCGATCATCACAACAGCCCCATCGGTGATCTGCGCAACTGCTGCAGCAGGGCTTGAAATCTGTTTGTCCATCATGACCTCTTAGCTGTTAACTGTTCTCTTGGAGGGTGCCAATATGTTCAATGCTGCCCACCAGTTCTAGGGTCGCCACAAGGGCGCGCCCCGTGCTTTGGGCCATTTGCGGTAAAATCATCCACTCAAGCCCCCAAGCCGCCCCTGAACGCTCTTGCTCGTGTAAAAGCGCGTGATGCATGCCCGAAAGTTGCACCGCGTTAAACCGAGCCAATGTGACCAAAAGCTCGGCCAACACGGGATTTCGCTTATGCGCCATTGCAGATGAGCGCCCTCCCCCCGAAAGGGAAATTTCATCTAAGCCCTGCTGCGCCATAAGGGCCACATCTTGGCCAATTTTCCCAAGGTTACCGGTAATAAGCGATAAAAGTGACGCAAATTCGCCAATTCCGTCGCGCATCGCGTGCCAGCTGCGCTCGGTTGCGGCCAGACCAAGGGACTTTGCCATATGGTCGACAAAAGGTTGCGCCTTTGCACCAAGGGCCGCGCGATCTCCCGCCGCCCCTCCGATTTGCACACGCGCCACCCGCGGCATGAGCGCACCGATGCGGTTTTGGTGATCGTGCAGCGGCAAGCGCCAAGGCGAGATACGGTCGACCACTTTAATCATCACCGCCGCTTGCATCCGGGTGCGTCCCATCAAGGGCTGTGCGCCAAATCGGCTCTCCAGCTCTGAAAGAGCACGATCAAGCGCCCCTAGACGCTCTGCTATCAGCTTAAGGCTGGCTGAGATGCTTAGACTTGTGGCTGTATCAACCACATCTTGCGAGGTGGCCCCCACATGCAAAGCCCCCTCCCCCACAAGCGCGCGTAGATGCTGCACCAAATCGGGCACGCAAACCCCGTCGCGGCCCGTGCCTGCTCGCAGGTCGGCGGGGGCAATTTTTGCAGTTTTGATGGCAAGGGCGGCTTTATCGCCCTGGTCTTGGGGCCAAAGACCCACCGCAGCGCCTGCTTGAGACCATGCTGCTTCAAATGCGAGCATATGTTCCAGCTGAGTTTGGGCTGACCAAAGCGCACCCATCTCGGCGTCGCCAAACAGGCCCGACAACCAAGGATGATCAAAAGCGCTGGCCGTCATAGGTCTAGAAAGACAGTTTCGCCCTGCCCTTGCAGGCGAATATCAAACCGATATTGCCACGCTGCAGTTTTCTTCGCAATCAAACTGTCCACGCGCGGGCCCTGCTCAATTCGAACCAAAAGCGGGTCGGCACTATTGTCTTCATCGTCGAAATAAACACGGGTGCTTAGACCAATATTGATGCCGCGTGCCACGATCCAGAGGCTAATATGGGGTGCCATCATCTTCCCATCGCGGTTTTTAACGGGGCCCGGCTTGATGGTTTTAAGGATGAATTCGCCGGTATCTTTATCGGCGGCAAAACGGCAAAAGCCCGACACATTAGGGTCAGCACCCACTTGGCCCGCATAAAGGCCCGCGCCATCCGCTTGCCAGCTTTCTATCATCGCATCACGAATGGCCCAGCCTGTGCCGTCAAAGAGCGAGCCAGTTATGGTAATGACTTGTCCTTTGGCAGCAATGGAAATGGGGCTTAGACCCAAATCCTCGGGGTAGACACCTTCAATGCCTGCAAAGGTCGGGATGCAGCCTATATGCACATAGGGGCCTGCAGTTTGGCTAGCCGTTTCGGTCCATTGGGTCAATTTTTGCACCATGATTACATTCCCTCGGGCTTGTTTTCAAACATGGTTTGCCGACGGCCCCGCAAAACAATGTCAAATTTATAAGCCAAATAATCCATGCCGCGCGACTGTTGGATATCAAGCGGGGCCACCAGCGCGTCAAGCTGGCTGCGATCACGCACGGTTGCCGCAATCGGGCAAAGGTCAATCAACGGGTCGCCTTGGAAATACATTTGACTTATCAGCCTTTGGCCAAATGCATGGCCAAATATGGAAAAGTGAATATGCATCGGGCGCCAATCATTGGCCCGATTGGGCCAAGGATAGGCTCCGGGCCGAATGGTCATAAATTCGTAAAATCCGTTTTCGTCAGTGATGGTGCGCCCACAACCACCAAAATTCGGATCGAGGGGTGCAAAATAAGTGTCTTTCACATGACGATAGCGCCCGCCCGCATTGGCTTGCCAAATTTCTACCAATGTATGGGGCACGCCGCGGCCTGTTTCATCAAGTACGCACCCATGGACGCGTATGCGCTCGCCGATGGCCAGTTCTTTACCTTGGCTGTAGTTCAAGATTAAATTATTGTCCAAAGAGCCCAGCAAATTATGGCCAAACCGTGGGCCCGTTTCTTCGCTGACGGTCGATTCCATCGACAGAAGCGGTAAATTTGGTGACCGGGTCAGCGAGGTTTTGTAATCTGTCCAATAGGGTTCAGGATGCATCTCGCGCCGTCTTGGCATTAGTGAAGAATGATCAGACATGGGGCCCCTCGATCTCGGCAAAGGTCTGTTTTGCAAGCTTAATAGCATGGTTCGCGCAAGGCACGCCAGCATAGATCGCGACGTGCTGGAACACTTCCATCACATCTTGTTTGCTGGCCCCTGTGCGCACTGTGGCCCGAATATGCATCGGGATTTCTTCGAAATTGCCCGTCGCGGCCAAAAGGGCCAACGTCAGCATGGAGCGTTCGCGCCGTGTGATTGCGTCCGAGGCCCAAACCGTGCCCCAGGCGCCTTCGGTAATCAGGGTTTGAAAGGGCAAATCAAAATCAGTTTTGGACGCTTCGGCGCGGTCAACATGGGCGTCACCCAAAACTTCGCGGCGCACTTTCATGCCCTTTTTTAGGCGCTCAGGCATGATGCTGTTCCTTCACAAATTGCACGATCAAGCGCGCCGTCTCTTGGGGCGCTTCAACGCAGGGCAAGTGCCCTGCACCTTGGATTTCGTGATAATCCGCGCTGCAGATTGCGGCTGTTGCGCGCACCAAAGCGGGGGTAGTGGCAAGATCTTGCGCGCCGACAAGCGCCAAGATGGGTAGGCGCAGCGCCCCAATTCGATGGGTTAGATCAGCTTCGGCAAGGGCGTGGCAGCAGGCCAAATACCCTTCAAGAGGGGTGCGTGCAACCATATTGCGCCATGGAGCCAAAAGTGCAGGTTGGTTTTGATAAGCAGGCGTAAACCAGCGCATTAAAATAGCGTCAGACATGGCTAAAAGCCCGTCTTGGCGCAAAGCGGCGATGCGGTCTTGCCATAGGGTCGGTGTGCCAATTTTTGCGGCCGTATCCATTAAAACCAACGATTTTAAAAGATCAGGCCGCACGAGCGCCAGCTCTTGCCCAATCAACCCACCAATTGAAAGGCCCACAAAGGTAATATCGCGCAGCCCCAAACCATCGGCAATTGCCGCGGCATCTTGGGCCAAGGTTTCAATCTTATAGGGGCCATTTGGACAGTCAGAAAGGCCATGGCCGCGCTTATCATAACGCACAACGCGCCAGCTTTGCGGTAAAAGGGGCACCAGCTGATCCCACACACGCAAATCCGTTCCAAGTGAGTTGGCAAACATCACGCAAGGACCGTCTTCGGGCCCATTTACATGTATTAAAGCGGTATGGTCGCCAAGGTCTAGGGTCTGCATGATGTTTCCTTTGACCCTTTATTACATAGTTTACGCGCTTATAAAATTATTATATTGAGTAATTTAGTTAACCCATAGGTTATGAATGCTAGATCACCGCATCCGCCTGCGCCATTTGCGCTGCTTTTTGGAAACCGCGCAACTTGGCTCGCTTTCGGCGGCGGCGCGCGTATTGCGCATCTCGCAGCCGGCTGCCTCAAAAACCATTCGCGAATTAGAAGATATTTTGGGCCGCGCGCTTTTTGATCGAGCCGCGCGCCGGCTCAGCCTGACATCGGCGGGGCGAATCTTTCAGCAACATACGGGTGCTGCGCTTATTGAGCTTTCGCGCGCGCAAGACCTGCTGCAAGACGCAGCCCGCCAATTGACACGCATTTCGGTAGGCGTTTTGCCCACAGCGGCCACCGAACTGATGCCACGCGCAGCCCTAGCCTTTCATGCCGAGCGCCCTAATTGTTTACTGCGCGTGACCACGGGGCCGAACTGGCTTTTGATGTCGCAGCTGCGGGATGGGTCGCTTGATCTAGTTGTGGGACGCATGGGGCTTGCAAGTGTGATGGAGGGGCTGTCGTTCCGTCCGCTTTACTCAGAACCTATTTATGCAGTGGTACGCCCCGATCATCCGTTACTACTAGATCCACAAGCCGCCGAAAATCTGGTGCACTATGATCTGGTTTTGCCACCCCCGGGTGCGGTGATAGGGCCGATTGTGCGCGCCTATTTGGCCCGCCGCCAACCCCCGACGCGCCCCCATGCTTTTGAGACCGTTTCACTGGCTTTTGGGCGCAAGCTTGTCCAAGCCTCGGATGCAGTTTGGTTCATCTCGCGTGGGGTAGTGGCAAATGAGCTGGCCGTAAAGGCCTTGGTGGCGGTTGATATTGGCGAAGATTTGCTAGGCAGCCCTGTTGGCATTTCTATGCGCGAAGATGGGCTTATGTCACCCGAACAACGCAGTCTTGTTAACGCAATTGAACGGGCGGCCAAGACCGGGTTGGGCCTATAAACCCGCCTAAAAGGGCAGGCCAACATAGTTCTCCGCCAAATCCCGCCGTGCCGCTTCGGATTGGGCCAGATGAGCCAAGGTGGCTTTACGCATTTGTGGAGCGAAACTGTCTTCTCCTGCAAACTGATGCAGCATACTGGTCATCTGCCAGCTAAAGCGCATGGCCTTCCAGATGCGCGCCAAGGCCCTTGGCCCATAGGCATCAAGCCCACGCTCATCTTGCTTTTGCACCGCATCGATCAGGGCTTGGTAAAGATAAAAGACGTCCGACACCGCTAAGTTCAAACCTTTGGCACCCGTGGGTGGCACTATATGGGCGGCGTCGCCCACCAAAAACAACCGCCCCCAACGCAGCGGCTCATGCACGAATGACCGCAACGGCGCAATGGATTTTTCGACCGAGGGGCCCGTGACTAACCGCTGCGCCACATCGCTTGGCAGGCAGGACTTCAGCTTTTCCCAAAAGCGTGCATCGCTCCAATCTTCTACTTTGTCACTTAGGGGCACTTGCACATAATATCGGCTTAGGTTTTCATTGCGCATCGAAGCTAAGGCAAAGCCATTGCGCGAGTTGGCATAGATCAATTCGGGGCTGGCGGGCGGCGTTTGCGACAATACCCCCAGCCATCCAAAGGGATAAACACGTTCAAACGACTTAACAATCGCGGCAGGCATGCTGGTGCGGCTTACGCCATGAAAGCCATCGCACCCCACTACAAATGCGCAATCTAAGCGGTGGCGCTGGTTAGTTTGGGTGAATTCGACAAAGGGGTGAGTAGTATCGGCCTGTGATATGACGACATCTTCCACCTCATGCAAAATCTGGGTGCCCATGACATCTTGGGCTTGGTAAAGATCAGCGGTCACTTCGGTTTGACCATAGACCAAAACATTTTTACCCGACAAAGCCTGGAAATCAATGTGCACTTTCAGGTCATCGTCGGTGAGTAAACAGCCATGATGGGGTAGGCCTTCACGCATCATACGCGCGCCGACACTAGCTTCTTTTAGTAACGCTACTG
>DPZQ01000004.1 GCA_003536295.1 Rhodobacter sp.
CATCCCATGATGCGGCCGCAACAAAGGTGGCGCATGACACTGCCGACCAAACCCATACGGGCGCGCCCAAGGGGGCCATCGCAATGGGTGCAGACAATCACATCATTCACGAAGCGCATCAGGTGCCTGCTTGGGTCAAACTTTCGCCCTTCATTGCAATGATCTTTGGGCTAGCTTTGGCATATCTGATGTATATCAAAAAACCACAGCTACCGGCGCAATTGGCGGGCAATCAAAAATACCTTTATCAATTCATTTTGAATAAATGGTATTTTGATGAGATTTATAACTTCCTGATCGTCAGGCCCGCGCTTTGGATAGGCCTTGGCCTTTGGAAAAAAGGCGATGGTGTGGTGATTGACGGCAGTATCAACCGCCTTGCTTTGGGGATTGTACCCTTTTTCACGCGTGTCGCAGCGCGGGCGCAGTCGGGCTATATCTTTACCTATGCCTTTGCGATGGTCCTGGGCATCGCTCTCTTGATCACATGGATGTCGCTGTCTGGAGGCGCGCAATAATGGCCAATTTGCTTTCTGTCATCACCTTCATTCCTTTGGTTGCCGCTTTGATCATGGCGCTTTTCTTACGCGGATCAGACGCCGCTGCGCAGCGTAATGCCAAATGGCTGGCACTGGTGGCCACATCGGCCACATTTCTTGTGTCGATCTTTGTGCTGGTTCAGTTTGACCCCGCCAACACGGGCTTTCAAATGGTGGAGGATTACGGCTGGATCATGGGGCTACGCTATAAGCTTGGCGTTGATGGTATTTCGGTTCTTTTTGTGATGCTGACCACCTTCTTGATGCCCATAGTTATTACATCTTGCTGGACGGTTGAGACGCGCGTTAAGGAATATATGATTGCCCTTTTGATACTTGAGGGGCTGATGCTAGGTGTTTTTTGTGCCTTGGATCTGGTGCTTTTTTATCTGTTCTTCGAAGCCGGCCTGATACCGATGTTCTTGATAATCGGTATCTGGGGTGGGAAAGATCGGGTCTATGCCGCCTTTAAATTCTTTCTTTATACGTTCTTAGGCTCGGTTTTGATGCTGGTGGCGATGGTCGCCATGTATTTTAATGCGGGCACCACCGATATTGTACAGCTTTTGGCCTATGATTTCCCCCATAGTGATATGGTGCTTTTGGGCTTGACGCTGACGGGCGGCTTGCAAACCTTGCTTTTTTTGGCGTTTTTCGCCAGTTTTGCAGTGAAAATGCCCATGTGGCCTGTGCACACTTGGCTGCCTGATGCACACGTTCAAGCGCCCACCGCGGGTTCGGTCGTGCTGGCCGCGATTTTGTTGAAAATGGGTGGCTATGGGTTCTTGCGCTTTAGTTTGCCTATGTTCCCCGTCGGGTCAGACTTTATGGCACCGATGGTACTTTGGATGTCGGCGATTGCGATCGTTTATACCAGTCTGGTCGCCCTTGTGCAGTCTGATATAAAAAAGCTGATTGCCTATAGTTCGGTGGCTCATATGGGTTATGTGACCATGGGTATTTTTACCGTTAATCAACAAGGGATCGATGGTGCGATTTTCCAGATGCTCAGCCATGGGTTTATCTCTGGCGCGCTTTTCTTATGCGTTGGAGTGATTTACGACCGTATGCACACCCGCGAGATTGACGCCTACGGTGGCCTTGTCGTACGAATGCCTGCCTATGCGGCTATATTCATGTTTTTTACAATGGCCAACGTCGGTTTGCCTGGAACCTCGGGCTTTGTGGGTGAGTTTTTGACCTTGATGGGGATTTTCCAAGTCAATACTGTGATTGCCGCTGTTGCCACCTCGGGGGTGATTTTGTCGGCCGCCTATGCTTTGTGGCTTTATCGCCGCGTGGTATTTGGAGATATGATCAAGGAAAGCTTGAAATCCATTACTGACCTGTCGGGGCGTGAAAAAATGATCTTTGCGCCGCTGATTGCGATGACGCTGTTGCTTGGCGTCTATCCAAGCCTTGTTACAGATCTTATCGGCCCAAGCGTTGGGGCCTTAATCACTGATTATCATGCGGCTTTGCCTGTAGGCGAAGCCAGCATCCTTGCACACTAAGGAAAGCCGATGACCGCAACCGATTTCAACACAGTTTTGCCCGAGGTGGTTCTGGCCAGCTTTGCGATGCTTGCGCTTTTATTTGGGGTGAGCACGGGGAAAGACAAGGTAGCACCTTTGTTGGTTTGGGCGACGGCGGGCCTGTTTGTGGCACTGGCTTTGGTGATTGGTTTCTCGCAGGATGGGCCAGTGCAGGCCTTTGGTGGCATGTTCCAAGATGACGCTTTCGCGCGCTTTAGCAAGGTTATGATCTTACTTTCATCGGCTTCCGTCTTGGTGATGAGCCGAACCTATATGGAGAGACGCGGTCTTTTGAGGTTTGAATATCCTGTCTTGGTCGCGCTTAGCGTGGTGGGTATGATGGTTATGGTCTCTGCTGGGGATTTGATGTCACTTTACATGGGGTTAGAGCTGCAGTCGCTGGCGCTTTATGTGATTGCCGCTTTGCGCCGTGATAGTGTGAAATCCACTGAAGCGGGTTTGAAATATTTTGTTTTGGGTGCGTTGTCATCAGGTTTGCTGCTTTACGGTGCGTCTTTGACCTACGGCTATGCGGGCACGACGCTGTTCTCTGGCATCACAACAACTTTGGACCAAGGCCTGCCTTTGGGTTTGTTATTTGGCTTGGTCTTTATGATTGCGGGCTTGGCCTTCAAAGTGTCCGCGGTCCCTTTCCATATGTGGTCGCCCGACGTTTACGAAGGTGCACCCACCCCTGTGACGGCCTTCTTTGCAACTGCGCCAAAAGTGGCGGCGGTGGCTTTGCTGGCGCGGTTGATGCATGACGCTTTTGGGGCGATTACCGATCAATGGGCGCAGGTTTTGGCTGTTTTGGCTGTGGGATCGATGTTCTTGGGGGCTGTGGCTGCGATTGGTCAGCGCGACGTGAAACGTCTGATGGCCTATTCCTCGATTGCACATATGGGCTTTGCCCTGATGGGCTTGGCTGCAGGCAATGCCCAAGGGGTTGAGGCGATGCTGATCTATATGGCTATTTATGTCACCATGAATGTTGGCACATTCGCTTTGATCTTGTCGCTCGAAAAAGACGGGGTGCCTATCACAACGATTGACGCGATGAATGGTTTGGCTAAACGCGACCCTTGGCGGTCCTTTGGTCTGTTGGTCTTGATGTTCTCGCTTGCGGGCGTGCCGCCGATGGTAGGTTTTTTTGGAAAACTGGCAGTTTTACGAGCTGCTTTTGATGCGGGGCTTGGTTGGCTGGCTATTTCTGGGGTTATTGCCTCGGTCATTGGGGCTTTTTACTATCTGCGCATCGTCTACTTTGTCTATTTTGGCAAAGATTCAGATGGCACTATCTGCCGTATGGACCCGATCCAATCGCTGTTGTTTACCGGCGCGTGGGTGGCTATGTTGGTGGGCGTTTTGAACCTGTTTGGT
>DPZQ01000126.1 GCA_003536295.1 Rhodobacter sp.
CCCGTGATGGTGCCTACCTTAACCCCAGCCAAACGTACATCACTTCCCAAACCGATTCCATCAACCGAGCGAAAACTAGCCAAAATCGGATAGGTTGCCCCACCCGTTCCTATACCCGCACTTTGGCCCACATAAACCAAAAAGGCAACGGCTGCGGCCAAAACTACGCCGCCCGCGATCACTTCTGTTGAGTTTTCGGCCATTATTCGGGCTGCCACGCCTCGTAGTCGCTACGCGCGACCGGCGAGGCTTTCCGCAAAGACCCAAGCGGCGCATAGGCCGTTAGTGTTCCTGTCAGATTTTCTTGATGTGGCTTTTCCCACGATTTATGGGCCAAGGGATCGGTGGTTGGCGGCTCATCAAAGGTGAAATGCAGCCAACCGTGCCAATCCGGCGACACGCGGGTTGCTTCTATATAACCATTATAAATCACCCAGCGCCGTTTGTCGGACGCATTGTGATAATAAATATTGCCCTGTTCATCGCTGCCAACTTTGATGCCGCGACGCATGGTAAAAATTTGCGTGCCCAAAGTTTGGCTATTCCACCAGGTTAGCAAACGCAAAAACATGCCCAAACCTCCAAATTTTTCGATCCTTGTGCTCTACATTTTTCAAAAGGTCTAGAGCCCGTTGGAGAGGGGCAAGGCCTCTTTCGTTCCCTTAGCCCGCACTTGCGGACCCTTTTTTCTTGTCTGCCAATACCAAAATCGGCTTTGCTAGCGAGGTCACGGCCTCTTCCTTGACGACAACTTCTTCTATATCGTTACGTGAGGGTAGCTCAAACATCGTATCAAGCAAAACTTCTTCCATGATCGAGCGCAAGCCCCGCGCGCCAGTTTTCCGCTTGATAGCGCGTTTTGCAACTGCTTTCAAAGCTTCGGGTGTGAAGGTCAGGGTCACATTGTCAATCTCGAACAGACGTTGATATTGTTTAACCAAGGCATTTTTTGGTTGGGTCAGAATGGTAATCAAAGCCTCTTCGTCCAAGTCTGTAAGCGTAGCAATCACAGGCAAACGACCAACAAACTCGGGGATAAGACCAAATTTTAAAAGATCTTCTGGCTCAAGTTCTTGGAAAATTTCACCAACATTACGCGATTCTGGGCCTTTTACTTCGGCCCCAAAACCAATTGCCGAACCTTTGTTACGCTGTGCAATTATCTTATCTAGCCCCGCAAAAGCGCCGCCGCAGATGAACAAAATATTTGTAGTGTCAACTTGCAAAAATTCTTGCTGCGGATGTTTGCGCCCGCCTTGAGGCGGCACAGATGCTACCGTGCCTTCCATAATCTTCAACAAGGCTTGCTGAACCCCTTCGCCCGACACGTCTCGGGTAATCGAAGGATTGTCAGACTTGCGGGTGATTTTATCGACTTCGTCGATATAAACTATGCCGCGCTGCGCGCGTTCTACATTATACTCTGAGGCTTGTAGCAATTTTAGAATGATATTTTCAACATCTTCGCCCACATAACCCGCTTCCGTAAGGGCGGTGGCGTCAGCCATAGTAAAGGGAACATCTAAAATACGTGCCAAAGTTTGCGCCAACAGCGTTTTGCCACTGCCCGTTGGGCCGATCAACATGATATTGGATTTCGAAAGTTCAATATCCGATTTTGACGAATGGTTAAGACGCTTATAATGATTATGTACCGCAACCGACAGCACACGCTTGGCGTGATCCTGGCCAATTACATAATCATCCAAAACGGCGCAAATCTCTGCAGGAACGGGCACTCCGTCATGCAGTTTTAAACCCGCAGTTTTGGTTTCCTCGCGGATAATATCCATACAAAGTTCGACACATTCGTCACAGATAAAAACCGTAGGCCCAGCAATAAGCTTGCGCACTTCGTGTTGGCTTTTGCCACAAAACGAACAGTAAAGCGTGTTCTTGCTGTCTGTTCCTGAAGTGTTTGCCATTAGGGCCTCCTGTTTTTATTTCCGTGTCGTATCTGATTTACACAGTAAGCTTAGGCCAAGGCCCAGTCGTTCACAATGTCAAAAGCGCCCCAGAACACCTGCGGCGTCTCGCCGGCCCTATTCCGCTTCAGCTTTGCCGCGATTTTCTAGGATTTCGTCAATCAAACCCCAGTCTTTAGCGTCCTCGGCCGACATAAAATTGTCGCGCTCAAGCGCAGCTTCCACAGTGTCTAGGTCTTGGCCCGTGTGGCGCACATAAATCTCATTTAAACGCCGCTTAAGTTTTTCCGTTTCGCGGGCATGGATCATAATATCTGTGGCCTGTCCCTGATACCCGCCCGAAGGTTGGTGCACCATTACTCGGCTGTTGGGCAAGGAAAAACGCATGCCTTTTTCCCCCGCTGTCAACAAAAGTGACCCCATAGATGCAGCTTGGCCAATCACCAAAGTCGACACTTTCGGGCGAATATATTGCATCGTGTCATATATCGAAAGGCCCGAGGTAACAACGCCACCTGGGCTATTGATATACAGGCTGATTTCTTTGGTCGGGTTCTCGGACTCAAGAAATAAAAGTTGCGCGCAGATCAATGAAGACATACCGTCATGCACAGGACCTGACAAAAAAATGATCCGTTCTTTTAGCATGCGCGAATAAATGTCATACGCACGTTCGCCACGACTGGTTTGTTCAACCACCATAGGCACCAACGTGTTCATATACGTTTCAATCGGATCTTTCATTTCTGCCAGCCTGCCTGTTTAGGGTTGGAATATTGTTCGCGGGTTGTTTAAGTCTTAGTCGTGCGTGCTTCCCCCTGCAAGGGTGTCGGGAAAATTCATTGAAATTCATTTCCACCAAAACACTGAGAGCGCGCTGCATTTAACCGCAACAGCGCTGTCACTAAACACAGGATGCCAAAAATCCATGCCAAGGGCGGAAAATAGCCAGGAAACAGGATCATTAACGCGAAAAAGGCTATTGTCTCGCCGCCCTCCATCAACCCATATGAAGCGTAATAAGACTTTTCACCGCGCTTTATCGTTTGCAAATTGCGCCCTTTGGCCAATAGGGCAAAGCCCAAATAACTTGCCCCATTTATATAAAATGCCATCAATAAAAAGGCTGCGGCAGTACCATTAGCAGCACCATCACGCAACACGAAGGCAAAAGGCACTGCCCCGTAAAATATAAAATCGCAAAAAATATCCAAATAGCCTCCAAAATCAGTTTTACCCCGCGCCCGCGCAATCGCCCCGTCTAATCCGTCACAAAGGCGGTTGAGCCCAAACAGCAAAAACACCCCTGAGCCCCCTTGACCAAAGGCCAAAAGAATGACCAGAACAAGTGTAAATATCCCGCCTAAAAGCGTCACATGGTCGGCGCAAATATCTTTGCTCGCAAGGCCACGGCCTATGGCATTCAACGGTGGCTCAATCAGCTTGCGCAGCTGGCTGTCAAACATTTCAACTCCTTTTTGCCTTGGTCACCCGAAGAAGGCTTGATTGCACGGACATGGGTCGATACTGGGGCACAACGGTTCACTTTTGCGTGGGACTTTCTATCTTTTATGGGCTTAGGCAAAAATTTATGCAACCTGCGCTAAAGTTATTAAAGAGGAGCCTAACATGGCCCAAAAGTTGAAGAAGAT
>DPZQ01000106.1 GCA_003536295.1 Rhodobacter sp.
AGATCAAAACTCACTCCCGAGGTTGAAAGTCCAAACTCTTTGGCACGATTGATTAGGTGAAACACCTCGGCCGAGCGCAAAAGCGCCTTGGTTGGGATGCAGCCCCAATTCAAACAGATGCCGCCCAAATTTTCACGTTCAACAATGGCCACTTTAAGCCCAAGTTGTGCACCACGTATTGCAGCAACATAGCCCCCAGGGCCTGCGCCTATAACTACTAAATCAAAGGTTTGTTCTGCCATATTCGCCTCACACAAAGTAGTTTCATGTTAAACTATATTTTTATTCTTGACAACATACATGATTAAAATCATCCAAGCTTAACGCTTTCAACGGCAAAAACATAACCGCCTTTTTGTAAAAAAACCTCTTCAAGAGAAGTGCTATCACGTCCCAAAGCCGAGTTTCTATAAGGAAACCGACCAAAATCATTTATGATAAGACGGTGCGCCTTCGCATGAAGCAAAAGCTCTACTTCATCTGGCAGACGCGTTGATATTAATTCAATACAATGATCTTGAAGGGCAAGATCTTCACTATGTTCATAGGGCAAATAGAAAAACTGCCTTTCAGGTGCGGGCACATCAAGGTCCCATAGCTGCTCAGTAGCCTTTTGCGCGGCAAAAAGAGCAAGTTCGTCGGACCGAAATGCGCGCGGCTCTGAGCGAAACATATTACGAGGAAATTGGTCGGTTAAAAGTATGAACGCCAGGCTGCCCAAGGCCCCTTCGATCCAGTGGTCTAATCCGCCATCACAGGCGGCGAGCCAGCTGTCATAAAACCTTTCAGTTATTTCGGCGTCAAGGTCGGTGTTGGACTGATACCAGAATTTGGGGTCAACCTCTTCTAGCCAAAACTCTAAAATTTCCGCGGGATCCGCCATGCCACCTCTTTTTTTATCAGGAATTGGAAGGAAATTGGTGCTTAAGCAAGGTAATATATTTTGTTTTATTCATCACTTTGTTCGGAGGCCTGCTCAATGACCAAACCCACCGCCATAGCCGTGGCCTGTGGCGTAAAGGTTGGAAAAGCGCCAGCATCGACTGGGGCAGCGCGTCTTGTCATACGCCAAAATGCATAGATAGCCAAGGCCCCCATCAATAAGCCAATGAAGGCAAAAAAACCATTGGGCCCAAAAGCTTCAATCATCCATCCAGTAATTAAAGGCCCGAAAATTGCCCCCGTCCCATTGATAAAAATCATCCCAGAAGACGCAGAGGCCATTTGTTCGGTATCTAAAAAGTCATTGGTATGGGCGATAAGTAGCGAATAAAGTGGATTGGTAATACCACCCAGCAGAAAGCCCACGGCCAAAAAACCAACAAAGGGTACTTTAAATACAAAGACTACAAAAGCGATGAAAAAGCCTAACAAAGCTAGTGCAGTCACCATTATACGCCTATCCATACGGTCCGAGGCACGCCCGATTGGATATTGCATCAAAAGCCCACCCACATAGATACTTGCAATAAAAATCGATATGTCACGCACCGAAAGCCCCGCCTCCGTCCCCCAAACCGAGGCCATGCCAAACAGCGCAGAAAAAATACCGCCCGTCACGAACATGCCCACACAGCCTAAGGGCGAAGCGATGAACAGCTCCTTGAACTTCATGGATTTAGCACTCTCAAACACCGGCGCGGTCGAGGCGGTTAGTAAAATAGGAATAAAGGCCAAAGACACCAGAACAGAGGGAATAACGAACAAAGTAAAATCCGACGGATCGGCCACATTTAACAAAGCCTGCGACATTATAATGCCCAGCATTTGCACAATCATATAAAAAGAGAGTGTTTGGCCGCGTGTCTCATTGGTGGATTGATTGTTCAGCCAGCTTTCCGCGGTCACATAAACGCCCGAAAAACTAAACCCGATACACACGCGCAGCAAAGTCCAAGCAAACCAATTGGGCAGGACAGGATAAATCACTAAGCTGGCCGAAATAAGGCTGGCAAGTGCTGCAAAAACTCGCACATGCCCAACACGGCGGATCAAATCGGGGGTCATACGCGACCCCCCCAAAAAGCCCAAAAAATAAGCCGACATCACTAACGACAGCTCAAACGTGCTAAAGCCCTCGATTGCACCACGGATGCCCAGCAAGGACCCTTGCATCCCATTGCCCACCATCAGGAGCATAACGCCTAATAAAAGCGGCCAAGAGGTTGTTAAGACTGCAAACATATAATACCTCGCTGATAATATTTAGCACTATAATGCGCTCTGATCAGAAAAATTTCCGATCACCGACCCATTGCGGCAAATGAACGCCTTTCAGGGCAAAAGCAAGGAGGAATCTCCGTAAGAAAAAAATCGATATTCTGCAGCAATCGCATGGGCATAAAGCTTGTCCAACTGGCCTTTTCCAATCAACGCTGCGACCAACATCAAAAGCGTTGATTTGGGCAGGTGAAAATTAGTCATAAGACCATCTGTCACTTTAAAATCGAAACCTGGATATATGAAAATATCTGTAAACCCTTGGTAAGGTGCTATCTGCCCCGTCGTTTGTGCGGCGGTTTCGATAAGCCGCAACGCTGTGGTGCCCACCGCAATAACACGCCCACCTTTGGTTTTTGTTGCGGAAATTTGCGCAGCGGCGTGGGCAGACACGTCGCCCCATTCTGCGTGCATCTTATGGGTGGTGACATCTTCGACCTTAACAGGCAAAAACGTGCCCGCCCCAACGTGTAGCGTCACTTCACAAAAACAAACCCCTTTTCGCGCTAATGCGTCTAGTAAGGATTGGTCGAAATGCAGCGACGCTGTTGGGGCCGCAACCGCGCCCATGTGGCGGGCAAACACGGTTTGATAGTCTTGTCGATCTTGGGCGTCGGGGGGGCGCTTTGCGGCAATATAAGGCGGCAAGGGCATCTGGCCGCTTCGTTCAATTGAGGCATCAAGCTCTGCCCCTTCAGCGTTGAAGGCCAAAGTCAGATCAGTATCAGTCTTTGCCACCACTTCTGCCCAAAGATCGGGGGAAATGTGCAAAACCTCACCCACCAAAACTTTACGGAGTGGTTTGGCCATTGCGCGCCAGTGGCCTTGGGCGGTGGGGTTCATCAAAGTCAGCTCAATATGCGCACTTACGGGCCCTTGCGCCGTTTCGCGTCGCCGCTCGGCGCGCAGTCGTGCCGCAATCACGCGGGTATTGTTCAACACCAACAGATCCCCCTCATGCAAAAGATCGATTAAATTCGCCACATGGCGGTCATAAAAAAGGCCTTTTTCATAATGCAATAATTTAGCCTCTCCTTTGGGTTTCAGGGGGCGTGTGGCGATGCGTTCTTCGGGCAGCTCGAAGTCGAAATCAGAAAGTGAAACCGCCATCACTCAGTCCTTTGATCTTTGAAAAAATTTCGAAACACCCCAGGGGTCAAAATAGACAGCGGATTAACCGCGACTTCAGGCGCATCACTTGTACCGCGCAGCTTATAGTTAAAGCTAAAAAAACCCTCGCCCCGCCCCGTTAACACCGAGCCAACCTGGTTAAAAAGGTAAAGCGGCGAGATGACGCCTTTCATATCAAGAGATTGATCGGCCACTCTGTAACTACCCGAAAGTGTCCCCCCCAAGGCAGCGCCGTCAGCGAAGCCGTTACGCAGCTCAATCTGATCTGGGCCAAATACGATAGTGCTGCCCACTTCAGCAAAGACAATCCCCGCCCCGCGCAGCTGGTTTACCAGTCCAACCACCGAAATCGTGCTGAGAAGTTCAGCCAAAATCGGGGCGTTTCTCACTTGGATGTTGGTCATGGACAACTGCCCCAGCAGCGGAGCATCTCCTACGGGGCGCCGCAAATTAAGTTTAAAATCCCCACCCCGTGCAGTAGTAAACACATTAGCCGCCTTAAGCACCAAGCCCGAATCTTTGGCATGAAGGTTGATTTCCATATCGCCGCCATCAATGGTTGCAACAATGCCTCTGATAGGGGCGACAGCATTCACAAGACCAGAAAAACGCCCGCCAAAGCCTGACCCCAGATTAAAATTGCCTGAAAAATCCGTCAAGGCAATGCCTTGGGTGATGCGCAGCTTATGAAGCGCGACACTTAACCCTAATCCTGTGTCGAGCGGTGTGGCACTTGCCGGCACCCCTTTAAATTTCCGCAGATCTAAAACACCACCCTTCACTGCTAATTTAATATCTAAATCAGTACCTTGCCGGACTATTTGAATGCCCCCATCAAACCAATCTTCTAAGGTCACACGCTCAAAATCAATCTGATCTAATGCCCCCCCTTCGCGTAGCGTGATTTGACCTTGGGCTAACGAAGCATCGCTACGAAATAAAAGACGCGGCACGAACAAGGGCCTACTAAGCACCGCGTCTACTTCAAGGCGGCCCGCTTGGCCCTGGGGCTTTCCCCAGCCAAGCATCGGAAGTTGCAGCCCAAAGGGCGCCATATCTGCTCGAACACGCGCTTGCGGGGGTTTTTCTTTGGGCAGGTCAATTTCAAAGGGCACCATCGCTTCGCCGGTCAAAAAACCTTCGGGCAACGCAATGTCTAGCTTTCTAAGA
>DPZQ01000021.1 GCA_003536295.1 Rhodobacter sp.
GACCAAGGTCAATCTTGGGTAATCAAACCGGATCATAAGATAACCCAAAATGCCCATGAACATGGTCAAAAGCACGTCGAACATCCGACCATCGAGAACATAAACGCCCGTTAACGAGATGCAGATCACCACAGGCACGATGATTGAAACGTCAATGCGGGTAATCAAAACCAAGAATCGCGACAGGGCAATGCCAATCAAGGACGCCCCAATAGCCGAGGCGGTCAACGCCACGATCAGACCATAAATTTCTTTTTCATGATACATTAAGATCGTTGGGCCGGGATCTAAACCGTGAAGTACAAGGATCGCCAAAAAAAGGGCCGTTTCCGCGCTGCCTGGGATGCCAAATGCAACCGTGGGAATTAAAGAGCCGCCGTCTTTGGCATTATTCGCGGCCTCGGGGGCGATGACGCCTTTGATATTGCCCTTGCCAAAACTATCGGGATCTCTGTCGGTCTGCGCGGTTGATGAATAGGCTAAAAATGACGCAACAGTGCCCCCTAATCCCGGAATGGCGCCAATGATCGTTCCAATCACCGATCCGCGCAACAATACGGGCCAATGTTTAAACACGGACAAAATCCCTTCACCCACTCCCGAAATTTTCTGAGAGAGAGCCGTGTCGTCATTGACCACAGCTCCGCCCTTAAGGGACAGTTCTATCATCTGTGCTATAGCAAACATGCCCGTTAACGTCGGCACAAGTGGGATACCGTCCCACAGGTAATCTGTATCAAGCGTGAAGCGCAAAGTCCCAGTTATTGAATCCGAGCCCACAAAAGCGAACATCAAACCCAAACAGCCCGCGATCAGGCCGCGCAAAAGCTTGCCGCGCACCGAGACTGCAATCGCCGCCAGGCCCAAGACGGTCAGCAAAAAAAACTCGGACGGACCAAAGCTAAGCACCACCTGCTTGGCAAACGGGATAAACAGCAAAAGGGTGAAAAGTCCTATCACGCCCCCCATCGCAGATGCCGCCGCCGATGCCCCAATGGCCAAGCCGGCTTTTCCCTGTTTGGCCAAAGGATAGCCGTCAAACGTTGTGGCCGCATTTGGCGCGGTGCCCGGTGTATTGAGCAAAATAGCGGTAATCGACCCACCGAAAGCGGTTGCGCCCATAACGCCACCCGATAAATACATCGCGTCAAGTGCGCTCATATTATAAGTCACCGGAATCAACAGCGCGAGAGCCGTCGTCCCACCAAGGCCAGGAATGACGCCAAAGCAAAGGCCAAGTAAGACGCCAGCCAGTAGATAAAGGCTGCCGTTGTGGCTAAACAGCTCAATAATGGCGGCAAATAGGGCTTCAATTCCCATAGGGTCAACTTTCTAAAAGGTGGGCACAAAATCTGCACCCACCTGTCTTAGGATTATTTTGTGACCAACATTTCTTTGTAATTGGCATAGAACTCTGACAGATTATTCATCATTTCAGCGGTTTGTGCCGCATCTTTAAAGGTCAGATCTG
Source organism: Rhodobacter sp. (assembly GCA_003536295.1). Taxonomy (GTDB): domain Bacteria; phylum Pseudomonadota; class Alphaproteobacteria; order Rhodobacterales; family Rhodobacteraceae; genus UBA10365. The sequence goes on from DPZQ01000021.1 coordinate 1,472, forward strand.
TTTTTGCCTTTTTGGCCCAAGATTTCACATTTTCATCGCCCTGTGCGTTGCGCAAAGCCTCTGCCAGTTTTACAACGATATCAGCTGGCACACCGGGAGGGGCACCAATAACACGGTTGATCGTGAATTTTGCCAAATCTGGAAAGCCAAGTTCTGTTGTCGTGGGTACACCCGCTAGAATTTCTTCGTCGCTTAGCGTTGCTATAATGCGTAAATCACCCGATTCTACATATTTTGAAAGCGACCCAATTGGTTTTAAAGTCGCATCGACTTCGCCACGCATAACGGCAATCATCGTATCGTTAGAACCGCCATATCCTGTAATTAAGCTGACGGGGCAGTCCATGATTTTAAAGCCAATCACCGAAGCGATAGACGATGTACTGTCAAGACCCGTGTCTGATAATTTTATAGGGCGGCCCAAGGCGCATAATTCAGCCAATGATGTGATAGAACTGTCACTTTTTACAGCCACCGCATAGCGGTCTTCGGCCAAATTGGCGATCCAAGTGACTTGGTCAAGGTCATAGCCAATATCACGGTTTGTTACCTTCGAGATGGTCACGCCAGGCACGTTGTAAATCCCTATTGTATAGCCATCGGGATCAGCACGAAATACCGTTTGCCCACCCCGATTGCCAGAGGCGCCATCAATATTTTCGGGCACTACTGACGCACCACCCAAGGCAGCCTCTAATGCGGGTTCAAATGTCCGCACGATCGTATCAAAGCCGCCGCCAGGCTTATAGGGAATGACAAATGTTATGTCCTTGTCCATCGGAAAGTCTGCCAAGGCCGCGGTCGCCATAATGGTGCCCAGTGCCGTTATCGCTAATTTATGTGCTATGTTCACGTCTCGTCTCCCTTTATTAAGTTTTATGTTGCCGCATTCACCATTTTCCAAATCCTTCTTTGGAAAGTAGCAATCCTCTGTATAATTTATAATCCAACAGCCACTCAAAAATAACATATTGAAATAAAAGAGTTAAAATCGCTACCAGCATGGCAGTTTTCCAACTGGCTTTGCCCTTTTGGCAAATGAAAAAGAAACAAAAAAGCGGTGCAGTTGGTAAGATTCCGATGATGGCAACAGCCAAAAAGCAGCTAAAGCACCAAAGAAAAATTGCGATTTCGTCTGTAATTTTGGGCGTGTGGTCCATCTCGCGTCGCTCAAAAGACGCGCCCCAAATATCGACGATGGTAGCGCGCCCCGCAATGGGTAGACGCGACCAAAGATCGAATACACCAAGAAGTAAAAGCGACGCCGCGACTATTTGCGGCAGGCGCAGGGCTGCCCCATCATAATCACGCATCCAGATTAGCAGAAGAACCGAAAACCCAATAACCACAAGGGCCGGGTAAACCGATATAACTGATTTAGGTAATTTTAAATCACTTTTCATAGATCCCCCGCCCCTAGCATCTTCGTCAAATGTAAAGGTAACGTTTGCTGCACATCTTTAGTTTTTCAATCATAGGTCCTGAGTAATAAGCCGCCGC
>DPZQ01000181.1 GCA_003536295.1 Rhodobacter sp.
GGTAAAGTCCACGTGGCCAGGAGTGTCAATCATGTTGAGGGCGTAGGTCTTACCCCCCGCTGTCCAGGGCATTCGCACCGCCTGCGCCTTGATGGTGATGCCGCGCTCACGCTCGATATCGGTGTTGTCCAGCACCTGTTCGGTCATCTCGCGTTCCTCCAGCCCGCCGCAGGTCTGGATCAGCCGGTCGGCAAGTGTGGATTTCCCGTGGTCGATATGCGCCACGATGGAGAAATTTCTGATCTGATCAAGCTGTGTCATGGGGCGCATATAGCCTGTCCTTAAGGGGTCGGAAAGGGGGTAAATTAAATTCTACGCAGGGGGCATCGGATGTTTGGGCCCCCACAACCCGTGCGGGCCCATTTGGGGCTAATCGTTCATTTTCATATGGTCTTCGCCGTCCATCTGTTGCGTGCTGTTGCTAGCATTATTTTGGCCCACGGGCACTGTCAGGGTTAGGGTCCCAGCTTTTTCAAAGGTTAGCGTTAGTTTAAAGGTTTTACCTTCAACCAATGGGCTTTTTAGACCCATCAGCATTACATGATAGCCACCGCGCGCCATAGCGATGCTGCCATTTGCCAAAATCCCAATGCCGCCCACGACTTCTTGCATTTTCATAACTCCGTCGCCCAAGGATTTATGCTCGTGCAACCCAACACGCATCGCTGTATCCGAGGCGACGCCGATCAGCCGATCGTTGACAGCGGCGTGATTTTCGATGTCCATGAAGATAGCAACTGATTTGGCGTTTGACCCGGATGTGATGGCATAGGCATTGGTAATTTTTATCCCCTCATGTGCCATGGAGGTTGCGAGGAAAACCCCTATTGAGAGCGCCATAAGCGCCACAGCAACAACTGCGGTTAAAGATGTTTTGAAAGCCATGGTTTTTCCTTTGAAAATGAATTGATAGGGTTCAGAAAATTGTCAAAGGGGGCCCTCGTGTGTTGGCCCAAGAAAGGCTGTTCGAGATGGCTTGACTGCTTGGCTCAAAGCTAATTTGCCGTGCGGCGGTGGTGGGTCGCATAAGATATGGGGCTGGAGCTATCGCTATTCCGACAAAGGCCCCCAAACAATCGGCGCAAGGGAACAAAAATTTATGGTGGCGCGGCAGGTAATTTGGTGCTTTGACCAATGTTTGATGGCCATTGAGACAAACAACCGTAAATTGGTCAGTGAAAAATTGCGCTCGAGCGAAACTGGTCTCGACGGCGCTTACTAGCAGAGCAAGTGCGAACATAAGACAAAAATAATAAGAGCGAATTGCGCGCATGTGCTCTTATAGAAAATTGTTAAGATAATGCCAGTTAAAAAGCCCCACTAAAGCGGGGCCTTATTTCAAACAAATCTCACAGCTTATTCAGCTTGAGTTTTGGCCAATTCTTTTTTGATTTTCAGAGCTTTATCTGATAACTCAACGTCTTTCGCTTTTGCCAAAAACGCATCAAGTCCACCGCGATGGTCCACTGTGCGCAAAGCATGGGCTGAAATACGAAGCTTAAATGATTGTCCTAATTGATCCGAGATCAACGTGACGTCATTTAAATTCGGCAAAAAACGCCGACGTGATCTGTTATTGGCGTGGCTGACAGTGTTGCCAGACATTGGGCCTTTACCGCTGAGTTCGCAGACGCGCGACATTGTCGTGATCCTTGTTTTAAATACAAAGCCGGCCCAAATGGGGCAGCGGCCAAATTCCATCTGGCGGGCATAGGACCAATTCTGGGTCGCGTCAAGCGATTCACATCTAAATTTGCTAATTTTCCGCCGCTTCTTTTCAAGAACCGACCTTTGCCCTCAGATAATAAAGGTGCGTGTGCCGAAAAAGCCTTTAATTTGGTGCAGTAAATCATAAAGTGGGCTACTGATCTGGTACTTGACCTTACAGGCTAAGCCTCTAATATTATATGCAATTTGCGATAGTTTTTTTGGAAGTTTTAGTGGACGGATTCAGTTAGGAATTGATTTGAACGAAGCCGCAAACCGACTTTTTCGTATCATGCGGGCACAGTTTTTTGCATTTAGCCTTTGGGCTGCGATGGTGCTCCAAGTGTCTGGTGCATACGCTGAGAATGCCCATTTCTCTTTTAGTATTATGGGGATAGGGGCCGGATATTTTCAGTTTGATACGGTCTATGACGCGCGTAATTATACAATTATGGCCGAATTAAAATCAACGGGGCTGGTAAACCTGCTGAGACCCTTTTTATATGAGGCCGTAGCGCGCGGCCGTTTTTCCGGAAATGTTTTTCAACCTAAAAGTTATGAAGAACGCGCCCGCTCGGGCAAGAAACGCTATGAAACTTGGATGAGTTATCGTGCTGGCGTGCCCCTACCTCGTAAAATAGTACCGCCCGAACCGAAAGACAAATATGCGCTTGATCCAGCAACACAAAAAGGTGCCGTTGACCCTGTGACCGCCCTTTATGCCATTTTGCGCGATGTGGCTCCAAAACAGGCCTGCAAAGCATCTGTCTATGTGTTTGATGGAAGCACACGCGCCAGGATTTCTTTGGACCAAAGACACACGGTTGGCGATCAAATTAGATGCCAAGGCGAATATCGCCGCATTGCAGGCTATTCTCCCAAACAAATGGCCGAAAAGCAGGCCTTCCCCTTTGTGCTGACCTATGGGCATGTTGAAAATGGGCAGTTGCAGGTGGTGGAAGTTACCATCGATACCATTTATGGTGTGGCAAAGCTCCAACGGCGATAGGCCCCGTGACCCTACCAACCCTTCCCCCCGATGATCCGGGACAAACCCTGCCGATAGACGCGGTTTTGTCAGAGGTGATCAAGGCCCTGCGTGAAAGCGGCATGGTCGTGGTACAAGCTCCGCCTGGGGCAGGTAAAACCACGCGCGTGCCCTTGGCTTTGATGCAATCGGGTCTGGTCACAGGGCGCATTTTGATGCTTGAGCCTCGCCGCCTCGCCGCCCGCGCTGCCGCCGAGCGTATGGCCCAAACCTTGGGCGAGGGGGTTGGCGCTCGGATCGGTTACCGTATGCGCGGCGAAACTAATGTCGGCCCCAATACGGTGATTGAGGTTGTTACCGAAGGGATCTTAACCCGCATGATCCAATCAGACCCGCAGCTTTCGGGGATTGGGGCGGTGATTTTCGATGAATTTCACGAAAGATCGCTGAATGCTGATTTGGGTCTGGCCCTTACACTCGAGCTGCGCGCCGCCCTAAGAGATGAACTTTTGGTGGTCGTGATGTCGGCCACGCTTGACGCCGAACCTGTGGCCCGCCTGATGGGGGGAGCGCCTATGGTGACCTCAACCGGCCGCGCTTATGAGGTGAAAACCCACTACCTGTCCAAACCTTTGCCTCCAACCAGCCGTTTTGAAGCCGCCCTGAGTGCACTTATCGTCGAGGCTTACTGGGTCTCGGCGCATTTGGGGGGCACGATTTTGGTTTTCTTGCCGGGTGAGGGCGAGATCCACCGCGCCGCGGCACAACTTGCCGCCTTTAATCTAACAGGTGTCACCATCGCGCCGCTGTTTGGCGCGATGACCTTTGGTGCGCAACGCCAAGCCATTGCCCCAATAGCGCAGGGGCGTAAGATCGTTTTAGCCACATCGATTGCGGAAACCTCACTCACCATTCCCGATGTGCGGGTGGTGGTCGATGGTGGACGCGCAAGACGCGCGCGTTTTGATCCCAATTCTGGCATGGCCCGCCTTGTAACCGAAAAAGTTACCCGCGCCGAGGCAACCCAACGCAAAGGCCGCGCGGGCCGCGTGTCGGCGGGGCTTTATTTTCCCCTTTGGACGCGCGGAGAAGAAGGGGCATTGGCCGCCTTTCCCCCTGCAGAAATTGAAGCCGCTGACTTGACTGGATTAGCGCTTGAGCTGGCGCTCTGGGGTGGGTCGGATGAGATGGCCTTTTTAACCCCACCCCCAAGTGGAGCCTTGGCTATGGCGCGTAGTCTTTTATGCGATCTTGGGGCCCTGGAAAAAAGCCAAACCGGCTTTCGCTTAACACCCCATGGGCGCGCCCTTGCTGGGCTGCCGCTGCATCCGCGTTTGGCCCACATGGTAATCATGGCTGGTGGCAGCGATCTTGCCTGTCTTATCGCCACCCTGTTGGCCGAGCGCGACCCCCTGCCCACCGCTCCACCTGATCTCTTGTTGCGCATTAAAGCCGTGCAAAGCCCTCAAAGCTTTCAGCGTGACCATTCCTATGACATTGCCCGCCCTCTATTGGCCCGTATACAAGACGAAGCGGGACGTTTGCGAAAAATCTTCGCGAAATCCATACGCAAGGCGGAATTTTTAGACCTGACCGCGGCGCAACTTGTAGCGCTTGCCTATCCAGACCGAGTTGGCCTGCGTCGTGGGGGCGATGCGCCGCGTTGGATTTTATCGGGGGGCAAGGGGGCGCTTGCTTTGGTTGGCCAACCCTTGTCTGGGGCGCGCCTTTTGGTCGCCACCGATCTTGATGGCGATCGTCGCGAAGC
>DPZQ01000045.1 GCA_003536295.1 Rhodobacter sp.
CCCCCGTAGAGGAAAAACTGCCCCCGCGCCCAAAGCCAATGCGAATGCTAAATCGCCGCTTAGGGGCGTTTCAAACACGGCAGCACGGCACAAAAGTACCGAAAGGGCCAGATCAAACCCAAACAAATAGGCCAATTCAGCGGCCTGCGTAGGTGTGCCCATTTCTTGGCGCAAAACGCTAAGGCCGCGTGCCTCGGCCCGACTCAGGCGCAAGCGCGGCGCGTCGACTGGTCCACCCAAAACTGCTAAACGGCGCAAGAAATTTGGGGCTTTGTCTTGCTCAAAATGCACCAAAGGCCCGAGTGCGGTCGTATCACTGCCCGGCAAAATAAGCGCTAAAGCACCAATCGCTTGCATGGCCGAGACGGCGGGTGCTGGGTTTGGGGCCGACAAAAGCTTGCGCATTTCAGCACCAATCCGTTCGCTGGAAAGTGCTGAAATTCCACCTATTGCCTGCGCGCAGGCGGCCAGAGCTTGAGGGTCAAGACCCGCCATTGGGTCGCCGTAAAGCGCGTGAAACCTGAAAAACCGCAAGATCCGCAGATGATCTTCTGCGATGCGTTTTGTCGCGTCACCCACAAAGACTACCCGTCCTGCGCGCAGATCTGAAAGCCCCCCCAGCGGGTCGATGACCCGACCCTCATAATCGGCATAAACCGCGTTCATGGTGAAGTCGCGTCGCATCGCATCATCGAGCAGGTTTCTCGAAAAGCGCACCAGCGCATGGCGCCCGTCGGTCTCAATATCGCTGCGAAAGGTGGTGATTTCATGGACGATCCCGCCCGCAACGACAGTGACAGTGCCATGATCAAACCCTGTGGGAATGGCCTTAAAACCCGCATCGCGTGCGATGTCTACAGTTTCTTGCGGCAAAGCATCGGTTGCTAGATCCAGATCCGTACTGCCCCGCCCCATCAGCGCGTTGCGCACCGCACCGCCTACAAAATAAAGCGCATAGCCTTTGGCACGAAAAATATTGAAAAGCTTTTGGGTTGCTTCCTCGTGTAACCAGGCTTGGTTTAAGACCAAAGGCGCGGTCACGTTTGCAACATAACGGCTAAACCGCGCAAAATACGCGCGGTGGCCCCCCAAATATAAAAGGGTCCGTAAGGCACAACGTAAAAAGACCGCCACTCACCACCAAAAAAGCGTTTTTCAATGCGATAATTGGTCAGGTTGGCTAGATGCGCAAGCGGCACGGTAAAAACCTCAGCCACTTCTGATCGTTGCAAATTTGGGATGAAATCAGCATTGATATGCGCTAAAATCGGGGTAACAAGAAACCCGGTAACAGTTTCATGCGGTGCCAAAGCACCAATCACCGTCACGCGATCAGCGCGCAGGCCAATTTCTTCGTCAGCTTCGCGCAAAGCCGCATCGGTGACCGAGCAGTCTTGAGCGTCAACCTTACCACCTGGAAAGGCAATTTGCCCAGGATGATGCACCAATGCCTGCGCGCGTTTGGTTAAAATAATCACCGCATCTTGCGGCTTTTCCCATACGGTGACCAACACCGCCGCAGGGCGCAATATGCGCTCGGACGGGGTGAAGATTTGCCCGTTCAGATCGAAATCTGACGAAGCGCCGGCTTTGCGGCCCAAAGCATGGGTCAGGGCCTCAGGGCGCATCCTCGCCCTCGAAAGTATGACCCAGCTGATCTGGGGTAAATTCATAATGGGCCCCACAAAATTGACAATCAGCGGTGATCACGCCTTGGTCGGTGACCATATCGGCCAGATCATTTGTGTGGTAGGTGGCCAGGGATTCTTTCACCTTTTGCGCCGAACAAGAACAGCCAAAGCGCAGGGGCTGCGCCTCAAAGACCCGCGCGCCTTCTTCGTGAAAAAGGCGCACCAAAAGCTCGGTAGGTTGCACGGTTGGGCCGATCAGCTCAAGATCTTCAACCGTATCCAAAAGCGCGTTGGCGCGGCGCCAGTTTTCACCTTCGGCACCGTCTAAAATATCATCGGCACGCAAAAGCCCGTCGGGATGGACAGGTTCAAGCGCTGCGGCAAAGGGGCTGGCTTTTGGCATGGTTTGCAACATCACGCCCCCCGCACGCCAATGCAGGGTCTGACCAGGCATTTGCGACTTGCCAAAGCTTAGCGCAAAACGGGTGGGCAATTGTTCTGATTGGGCAAAATATGCCCCCGCACAATCTGAAAGCGACCCGCCAACCAGTGGGGTGATACCCTGATAGGGCACCATGCCTTCGCCTTGATCGATCAATATCGCAAAAAAACCTTGACCAATTTGCGCAAAAGTGGGCCCTTCGGCGTGTAGCTTTTCGGGATCATAGCCAGCATAGGCGCGCAGTCTTGCTGGCTGACCATCTTCGGTCGGGCCGTAATAATCCGTGGCAATCATTGACACCGCCCCATCGCCGCGAATTTGCAACGAGAGTTTCCAGCGCAATTTAATGGTTTGTCCGATCAAAGCGGTCAGCAACGTGGCTTCGGCCACCAAAGCCTCGATCAAAGGAGGGTAATTATGTTGCGACAAAACCTGATCCAATACCCCATCAAGGCGTACCACGCGGCCGCGAATGTCGGAGTGATCAAGTTGAAAGGGTAGGACCGTATCGTCCCAAGCAATTTTAGATGTAATGGTCATAACCGTTCCTTTGGGCCTAGGCCTTGCCTTACCGCGACTATATAGTAAGGGCAACCATTGCTCAAAGGTTGTGTGATATGCGCAGATTCGGCCAGACCCCAACTTCCGGCCAGAAATACCGCCGCAGACCCGGTGTTTACTGTATTTTGCTCCGCGAAGGGTCGGTTTTAACAACTTTTCAATCAAACCCCATTCCAGAGTTTCAGCTTCCCGGTGGTGGCATTGATCAGGGCGAACATCCTATCACGGCCCTACACCGTGAAGTGCGTGAAGAAACGGGCTGGCGCATCAAAGTCCAAAAAAGATTGGGCTGCTACAAACGGTTCACCTATATGCCAGAATATGACCTTTGGGCCGAAAAAATCTGCCATATATATTTAGCGCGCCCCGTTTTGCGCTTAAGCGATCCTACAGAACAAGGCCACGAGGCAGTGTGGATGCATCCTTCGGCAGCCCTGTACGAGTTAGCGATAGACGCCGATCGTTTTATGCTAAGAGTGGCGCTTAACATTACGACAAGGCCTTAGACACATTTTGCAAATAAACTTTCTGTTTAGATCAAAAACTCAGAAATTGTTTCATCAGAAGTAATGTCACGGTAAGGAAAACCTGCCTCTTCTAAAAGGGCAAAAAGTGTCGTGAAATTGTTAGTATTTTTGGTTTCGATGCCAATTAAAACCGACCCAAAATTGCGCGCGGACTTTTTTAAATATTCAAAGCGAGCAATGTCATCATCAGGGCCCAGCATTGACAAAAACTCACGTAATGCGCCGGGGCGCTGGGGCATCCTGAGTATTAGGTATTTTTTAAGACCCGCAAATCTTTGGGCCCGCTCTTTAACTTCAGGTAGGCGTTCAAAGTCAAAGTTCCCTCCCGAGGTGACCAAAATAACAGTCTTGCCTTTTATCTGTTGCGCCAATTGCGGCAAGACATCGACCGATAATGCTCCCGCGGGTTCGAGCACAATGCCTTCGATATTCAACATCATCAACATGGTCATACAAATGCGATCTTCTGGGGCCAACAGCACCTGCTCGGGGGCGACCCATTTTAAACGTTCAAAGGTCTTTTCCCCCATGCGCGCTACCGCGGCGCCGTCGACAAAACTATTTACCTGAGACAAAGCAACTGGATGGCCCGCGGCCAAAGCCACCGTCATACTAGCTCCACCTTTTGGTTCAACAAAATAATAAGCGGTATGGGGTGCAACTTCGCGCAGATAGCTTGTCACCCCCGCACTTAACCCGCCACCACCAACGGGTAAAATTACCAAATCAGGAGCTTTTCCCAACTGCTCGTAAAGTTCAACCGCAACCGTAGCTTGACCTTCGATTACGTCATTATCATCAAAAGGAGATAGGAAGTGCGCGTCCTTATCCTGGCAAAAGCCTTGCGCAGCCAAAAGAGTTTGGTCGAAATAATCCCCTAAAAGCACAATATCAACCACCCCCGCTCCAAAGTTGCGGGTCTTGTCAATCTTTTGCTGCGGGGTGGTCACCGGCATAAAAATCGTGCCGCGCACGCCGAAATAGCGGCAAGCATAAGCCACACCTTGGGCATGATTGCCCGCGCTTGCACAAACAAAGTGAGTTTGCGAAGGGGCATTGGCCAGGAATTTGCGCATCGCATTAAAAGCTCCGCGCAATTTATAGCTGCGCACCGGACTCAGATCTTCGCGCTTTAACCAAATATCCGCCTCATATAGGACAGAAAGATAATCATTGCGCTGCAAAGGTGTTGGATCAAACAACTTGCGCAGAGCTCGAGCGGTTTCTTGGGATTTTTTACAAAAATCATTCATCGTCAAGATTAATCATGAGAAGACACACTTGCCAATGGGCAGGTCTTGTCCCTCGACATAAAAATCATTAGACGGACGACAGTTTATATTGGAGCATGGCATGTCTTCTCCCAAAAAAGTTGTTTTGGCCTATTCTGGTGGGCTTGATACATCTATCATTCTAAAATGGCTACAAACCGAATATGGTTGCGAAGTCGTAACCTTTACCGCCGACCTTGGCCAAGGCGAAGAGCTAGAGCCCGCGCGCCAAAAAGCGGTACTTTTGGGAATTGACCCCAAAAACATCTATATCGAAGATGTGCGCGAAGAGTTTGTGCGCGACTTTGTCTTTCCGATGTTCCGCGCTAATGCGCTTTATGAGGGGCTTTATTTGCTTGGCACCTCGATCGCACGGCCTTTGATTTCAAAACGTCTGGTTGAGATTGCCGCCGAAGTTGGGGCCGATGCGGTCGCGCACGGCGCCACAGGCAAAGGCAATGACCAAGTAAGGTTTGAGCTGTCTGCCTATGCGCTCAACCCCGGTATTCGCGTGATTGCGCCTTGGCGCGAATGGGACCTAACAAGCCGAACGCGTTTGTTGGAATTTGCGGAAAAGAACCAAATCCCAATTGCCAAAGACAAGCGCGGCGACGCGCCTTTCTCGGTAGATGCAAATTTACTGCACACTTCATCCGAGGGGAAAGTGCTTGAAAACCCAGGCCAAGAAGCGCCTGATTATGTTTATCAACGCACCGTCAGCCCGGAAGCTGCACCCGATCAGGCCGAAATGGTCGAAATCAGCTTTGAGTGCGGCGACGCAGTGGCAATTAATGGTGTGGCCATGTCACCCGCAACCATTTTGACTGAACTCAACCGTTTGGGAGGTATGCATGGGGTTGGGCGGCTTGATCTGGTGGAAAACCGTTTTGTCGGTATGAAATCACGCGGCGTTTATGAAACCCCGGGAGGCACGATCTTGCTTGAAGCCCACCGCGGGATTGAGCAGATCACACTAGATGCAGGTGCTGGCCATCTCAAAGACAGTATCATGCCACGTTATGCTGAGCTGATTTACAACGGATTTTGGTTCAGCCCAGAGCGCGAGATGCTGCAAGCTCTGATCGACAAAAGCCAAGAGCATGTCACAGGCACGGTGCGGATTAAGCTTTACAAAGGTTCTGCGCGCACAGTGGCACGTTGGTCAGATTACAGTCTTTACTCGGAAAAACACGTCACATTTGAAGAGGATGCGGGCGCTTACGACCAAAAAGACGCGGCAGGTTTTATTCACCTAAACGCCCTGCGTCTCAAGCTCATAGCGACTCGCAATACGCGGGTTAAGAAATAGCTTTTTCATGCCATAGACCCTTTAAAGCCGCCCCTTTAAGGTCGGCTTTAAAGTTTATAGGCCGCAAGAGCTTGATAATGGGGCAAGGCTTGGGCCACTAA
>DPZQ01000062.1 GCA_003536295.1 Rhodobacter sp.
GCTTGCGGTGGTCCTTGTGGGCATTTTCTGGGGGGCTGGTGCTTGTAGGCCCAAATTGGTTTGTACTTCGATCCCGCCGGATTCATTGAGGCGCTGCTGGGCTTCGCGGGCGGCCTCTTCGCGCAAAATGCTTAAGACGGTCTCATCAATGGGTTTGCGGTCGGCCTCGCTGGTTTTTCGTTCGGGGGTCACGGCCGCAGGCCTGGGCAGCGTTTCGCTTTCTTGTACGGGAGCGGCCGTTGGCGCGGGGAATGTTGCTGACTTTGGAACTTGGGGTGCGCTGAGAACCTGGTCTTCTTCTTGGCGCATCGCTAACCATGTGTGACCACAATTTGAGCATTGAACCTGGCGGCCCGCATCTCCAACGGAGTCATAGCCAACCTCATAATGGGCTTCGCAATTAGGACATACAATCTGCATCCAATTTCCCCAAGCGCTATTCAACAGCTTTAACCTGTTCTAACAATCTATTTTGATACATCCAAGCCTTTGTGCGGCGTTTTGCTGCCAATGTCATTGAAACTTGGGATTAGTTGGGCGAAACTGACCACTGTTTGGCAAAGGATTGGCGCGTGATTGCATTCGAGCAGGTTGCATATAGTTATGGTGGCACGGCGACCCTGTCCGATGTGACAGTACAAATAGCGTCCGGTTCGTTTCATTTTTTGACCGGCCCTTCGGGGTCGGGCAAGTCGACCTTTTTAAAATTATGTTACGCGGACTTGGTGCCATCACTGGGGCGAGTCTCGGTGTTTGACCAAGACACCCACGCTTTGATACGCGACGACCTGCCGCAAATGCGCCGCAGGATTGGCGTTGTGCATCAAGAATGCCAATTTATTGAGCATCTGTCCGTGATTGATAATGTTATTTTACCTCTGACAGTGGCGGGGCGCGCGGCCTTGCCGAAAGATGTAACGGATTTGCTCAATTGGGTGGGCCTTTCGTCGGTGGTTGGCATGACCCCCGCCGCTTTATCGGGCGGCGAGAGGCAGCGCGTGGCTTTGGCGCGCGCGGTAATCACGTCACCTGAGATAATCTTAGCGGATGAACCGACGGGAAATGTCGATTGGGAAATGTCTCTGCGCCTGCTGACCCTCTTGGTTGAACTGAATAAAATGGGAAAAACAATCGTTGTTGCGACCCATGATCTGAATTTGATTCGCACCGTTAAGGCCCAAGTGGCCGCGAGGGTGTTGCGTATCAAAGACGGGCGCGTTCTGTTGGCTGGGGCTGATTTATGAAGCAACGCAGCACCCTTCCCCCGACCGAGGAGTTGAAAACCAAATCCCTGCGCATCGTTCCGCCCTCGGGGTTGGGCGTGTGGCTTACCGGCCTGACCGCCGCCGCTATGAGTTTTCTTGCGGTTTTCGCGATGGCCTTGGCATTGACGGCGGGGCTTGTGGCACAAAACTGGTCGTCTGAGTTGCAAGGCCGCGCCACTATCCGCATTTTGCCTAGCAACGAAAATAGCGCGCAACAATTAGATATGCTGTTGCAAATCTTGGCCCAAACGCCTGGTATTTTAAAGGCCCAGCCCCTAGACAGCGCCACGCAAACCGCGCTTTTGGCCCCTTGGTTGGGCGATGATATTCCTTTTGACGCGCTGCCATTGCCGCAATTGCTCGATGTCACCTATGCGGGTGAGCGCTATGATTTTGAGGGACTGCGTCTACGCCTTGCAGCCGAGTTGCCAGACGCGATCATCGACGATCACATGCAGTTTCGCGGTCCGATTTTGGCAGCGGCACAGCAATTGCGCTGGCTGGGCTATGGGGCGCTTGGGCTGATTTTATCAGTCACAGCGATGATGGTGGTTTTGGCGGCTAATGCCGCGCTTGCGGCCAATGGCACGGTCATTAAAGTATTGCAACTTGTGGGGGCAACTGACCGCTATATCGTACGCGCCTTTGTGCGTCGCTTTGCGTTGCGGGCCTTTTTGGGCGCCTGTTTTGGCTGTTTGTGTGCTGTTCTTGCCTTGCATTATATGCCAAAAGTGGCCGAAAACTCGGCGTTTTTGCGGGCTTTTGGATTTGTGCAGGGGCAATGGATTTGGCCTGTGGCCTTGCCGTTTTTTGTGGCAGGAATTGCCTATATAGCCACGCGTTGGGCTGGCTACCGTAAACTGAAAGAATTGATCTGATGCGCTATGCTTGGCAATGGATATTATCTCTGATCTTTGTGATCCAAATGTATCTGTCTTTGGCAGTGATTTCGATAAGCTATTTTCCTTATGCGATTGTCTCGCCCAAAGGGGCGCAGGCGGCTTGTCGCAGCTTTGGCCGCTGGGTCACCTTCTCGGCAAAATGGTTGGTAGGTATCACCAGCGAAATTAGGGGACAAGTGCCAGATGCAGGGGTTTTGATCGCCTCAAAGCACCAATCTTTCTTTGATATTATCTTGCTGTTCTCGACTTTGCGAACCCCGCGTTTTGTGATGAAAAGCGAGCTGCGCTTTGTGCCGTTTTTGGGCTATTACGCGCTGCGTATTGGCTGTGTGCCGATCAACCGCGGCAAGCGCGGAGCTGCGATTGCTAAGATGTTGGCGGATGTCCAGTCCGGCTACACACCCGAGGGGCAGTTGATCATCTACCCTCAAGGAACCCGTGTCCCACCTGGGGTGTACATGCCCTATAAGGTGGGCTCGGCCATTCTTTATAAGCAGTTGGGCCAAGACTGCGTGCCAGTGGCCACGAATGTAGGCCTATTTTGGCCTAAACGTGGCATTTACCGTACGCCAGGTCATGCGGTGTTGGAGTTTATGGCACCTATTGCCGCTGGCGAAAAGACCCATGATTTTATGGAGAAAATTGAAGATGTGATTGAAAATCAGTCGAACAAACTGATGAAAGAGGCAGGGTTCACTCTGCCCGACTCTAGCCCTGAAAACCCCTAAGCGGCCAGACCTTTGGTGCCTATGTTTAAATATTTTTGACGACGGTCTTTCACCAGCTCGGCCGCTGATTTTCCGGCAAGCTCCTGCAACATAAGTTCGATTGCTTTGCCCACGGCCGAAATGGTTTGGGCGCGGCCGCGCTGCGCGCCTCCAACTGGTTCATTGATGATACGATCCGCAACACCCAGTTTTTGTAAATCTTGGGCTGTCAGGCGCAATGCCTCAGCCGCTTCGCGCATTTTATTGGCGTCTTTCCACAGAATTGAGGCGCAACCCTCGGGCGAGATGACGGAATAAATCGAATGTTCCAACATGGCTAAACGATTTGCCGTTGCAAAAGCTACAGCACCGCCAGAGCCCCCTTCGCCAATGATCACTGAAATCAATGGTACGCCAATTTCCAAACATTTCTGGGTCGAACGCGCAATTGCTTCGGCTTGGCCACGCTCTTCCGCACCTTTGCCAGGAAAGGCGCCGGGCGTGTCAACCAAGGTGATAACAGGCAGGTTAAAGCGGTGGGCCATATCCATCAGGCGAATGGCTTTGCGGTAACCTTCGGGGCGAGCCATGCCAAAGTTACGTTCAATGCGCGATTTGGTGTCATTGCCCTTTTCATGGCCGATCACCATCACGGGCTGGTCGTTAAATCGTGCCAAACCGCCCATAACGGCGTGATCGTCAGCAAAGTTGCGATCCCCCGCAAGGGGGGTATATTCGGTAAAAAGTGTTTCAATATAATCTTTGGTATGTGGGCGGTCAGCGTGGCGGGCTACCTGACATTTGCGCCAAGGGCTCAGATCATTATAAAGATCAACCAGCATCGTCTTGGCTTTTTTGTCCAGGGCTGCGGCCTCTTTTTCAATATCCATTTCAGAATTGTCGCGCGCCAAAGCCCGAAGTTCTTCTGCTTTGCCTTCGATCTCGGCCAATGGTTTTTCAAATTCGAGGTAATTCATAGAAACACTCCGTATCGCTGAGCTTTGTGTATGCCCACCTCAGTACATTATTGCAACCAATCACAGCGAAGCCCTGCCAAAAAAAGTACCCAGAGGCTAAGCCTTGACGTGCGCGTCCTCCCATTGTGCTGATCTGGGCCTCCCCTGCCATCTCAGAACCGGGGTTTCTGCGAAAATAGCGAACCTGTGAATATTTATTTTCTTTTGTGGCATTTCATCAAAAAAAAGGCGAATCTGTTCCAAGAACGCCCCCGCTTCTTAAGGAAAACAAAATGATTTCAATATATAAGCGCGAGTATCGGCTGGTGCAGCCCTTTGTCATTTCACGCGGGGCGCGGGTTTCAGCAGAGGTAATTGAGGTGAATATCGCCCGATCTGGCCATATTGGGCGGGGTGAATCACTTCCCTATGCCAGATTTGGCGACAGTTTTACAAAGGCCCATGGCCAGATTTCTCAGTTGCCCCCTGATGTCACACGCACCCATTTGCAAACGCTTTTGCCCGCAGGTGCCGCGCGTAATGCCGTTGATTGCGCGCTTTGGGATCTTGAGGGCAAATCCCAAGCTTTGCGTGTGTGGCAATTGCTAGGCCTTGTGGCCCCTAAACCGCTACAAACGGCCTATACTTTGTCGCTTGATACGCCTCAGGCGATGCGTGAAAGAGCGATGCAAAATGCCGACCGACCCATTTTAAAATTAAAATTGGGGGGAGTTGATGATCTTGGCCGACTTGAAGCAGTGCGGGCAGGAGCGCCTAAAAGCCGTTTAATTGTTGACGCCAACGAAGGGTGGACACTGGATATATACCAGTCCCTAGCGCCCTATTTGATGAAATTGGGGGTCGTCTTGGTCGAGCAGCCCTTCCCAGCGGATGAAGATGATATTTTAGGGGAAATTGCACGTCCTTTACCTATTTGTGCGGATGAATCTTGTCATGACCGCACCAGTTTAGCGGGGCTTTTGGGGAAATATGATATGGTTAATATCAAACTTGACAAGGCGGGTGGCCTGACTGAGGCCATAGCATTGCGCGATCAGGCCCGCGCAATGGGCTTTGGGGTGATGGTAGGGTGCATGGTGACCTCAAGCCTTGCGATTGCTCCTGCGGTTTTGTTGGCGCAAGGCGTTGATATGGTAGATCTTGACGCGCCGATGCTTTTGGCCGAAGACCAGCCCCACGCACTTGAATTTGATCGTGCGACGATCAGCCCGCCCACGCCCC
>DPZQ01000055.1 GCA_003536295.1 Rhodobacter sp.
CAACCAACTGGCAACAATCACCGTAACAGCCGCTGAAAGTGCTACACAATAAGCTCGCATTGGGTTTAGTTTTGTGATCTGGCTGCCAACAACCCTAATAAGTTTAGGCCCAAATAAGAATAGCCCGAACGAAATACCCGCAGCGCCAATCACCATCACCCAAAGGGGAATAGTGACCACCGAGCCGTAGTCGCCTGATTTCGTTGCCTGTACAATCGCGGCCAGCGGGCCAACGGCATTGGCAACATCATTGGCTCCATGGGCAAAACTCAGCAGCGCCGCCGAGGCGATCAGCGGAATACTAAAGAGTTTTTTCAGAGATTTATTACGGTTTTCGAGGCCCTTCGCCTGCCCCCGTACGATCGGAATCATAACAAGCCAAATTGCCACACCAGCAACAAAGCCCACGCTTAACGCTGTACTAAAGTTCAGTTTTATAAGAGTTTTAAATCCCTTTAGGACCAGATAACTGGTAAAAACACCACCCATGATGCCCACCAACACAGGAACCCAAGTCTTTGCCGCTGTAATCTTGTTATCGCGGTAAATGATTTTTACTTTAATAAACCACAAAAACCCCGCAGCAATTATGCCCCCCAATACAGGAGAAATAATCCAACTCGCCGCAATTTGTAGCATTTTTTCCCAGTTCACGGCCGACAGGCCAGCAGCAGCAATACCCGCACCCATCACACCACCAACCACCGAATGCGTCGTAGACACAGGAGCGCCAACCCACGTGGCCAGATTAACCCATAAGGCCGCAGACAAAAGAGCCGCGAGCATTGCCCAAACAAATACTGCGTCTGAACTCATTGCTTTAGGAGAGATAATGCCCTTTGCAATCGTTGAAACAACATCGCCACCCGCGATCAGGGCGCCAGCGCTTTCAAAGACGGCCGCAATCAGGATCGCACCCCCCATGGTAAGTGCGTTTGCGCCAACCGCTGGGCCCATATTGTTTGCCACGTCATTCGCGCCGATGTTCAGCGCCATATAGGCACCAAAGATAGCCGCAATAACTACAATGATCCGGTGGTCGGTTTGACCAAAGGTTGTCATCGCCAAAAGGCCTGCTAGAACCACAAAAATAAGTGCAACGGTCGGGGCGACCATGGGTCTGGCAACATAAGCAGTTGCCAGTTCAAGCGAACTTAAACGATTTAGATCGCGATCAAGGGTCTCTAGATGGTTTGCTTCGTTCTTATTCTTTGTCATGAGGTCCCCCTATTTAGGGGCGTTGATATAGAGCCGTCGACACTCGGGCAATGCCAAAAAGCGTCAAATTAATTTATCTAAGTCAAACAAAAAATCTCTTAACTCAGGTTCATCCACCATATTTGCTGCAGCTTTATGGTGCTGCCACTTAAGGGTACGTTCATGAGACTCTGGGAAACTCTCTTTTACACGCGTTACTGAAACCAAATAAACATAAATGCGGGTGTGCTTTTTAAAGCTTAAATAGACTTCTTTTGATGACGCGTAGGATCCAATTGATTTGGCAGAACATTTTCCTTCGCGAATTCCTGCCTCCTCCCAAGCTTCTTGAAGCGCGGTCCCGGCGCTGTCTTTGCCCTTGATGGGCCAACCTTTTGGTATGGTCCAACGTCCAGTACCCCGCGTAGTAATTAGCAAGACATCAGGACCGTGCTGGCCAACGCGATAGCAAAGCGCGCCTATTTGAACGAACTCGGGTCGTCGCACAATAGCTTGCAAGAGGGCGCTTAAACGGATTTTTATTTTACGAATAATTGCAACGGCTCCTGATTAGCTCAATAATTCGTATTATACATTGTATGTATGATTTTTAAATGTGATTAGTTCTCTCTATAAAAAGTTATTTAAACATGTGCATGCTTACTGGCAGCAAGGGGATACATTCAAAAACTCTTATCGAAGACTATCCAAACAAACCTGTTTTGGACGACGGGTTTATCAACAGTGTTGGGAACCGATTGCATAAGAACCATTACAATTAAAACAAAAATATTAAATAATAGCTTTACCCCTTATAGGGGATCGCAAAGCCAATCTCTGCGCCCAAAAGTCGTTTCTCTGGCAACCACCAATTTGTGACGACGCGCTCGTAAGGTCAGCTGCGGGCGGGACTTTGAGGGTAGATGCGCCATTATGTTAGTCAGGCAGGGCTAGGAATTTCGCCTTACCCTCGTCCACAATGCTTGGGCGCAGGCGACCAATTTGCCGTCGGATATTTTATCAAGTGTTTTCACGGTTGCCTCGGCTTTTGGACACTGATGATTGTGTTGAATAATAACTCATACGTTGTTAACTCCTCTTTTCTATGCCGCGTTAGCGGGGTCTTAACCCCAAACCGGTACCAGTTTGATGCTTTGACGCTGCCCTGAAACCTGTCATAAGAATAAATTCACAGCACCCAGAACAAGGGCGCTCACGCCAAGAAGGAAAAAACATGGCTGACCGTTTTTGTACGGCTTGTGACGGCAAGGTGTATTTTAGAACAAAAATTTGCCCAAGTTGCGGAGGCAACTTTAGGGCGATTTATGGCCCGCGCCACAAGGCGGCTAAAGGCAAAGTACTGTGGGATGAACAGCTGCAAATCGGCTTGTTCGTTGGCCTTGTTTTGTTAGTTCTTTATGTGAAGTTTTCAGGTTAATTTCGCTGAAAATCGCCTGATTTACGATTTGGTGCAAAGGGCAGAATCCATTCTTGACCCTACTACCTTTAGGGGTGTGCCCCAACAAGATCATTGTAATCTGTGTTAGCTAAATGTTTGGTCAAGCTGCCATCTGTCGGCAATAGCGGAATAAGGCAGGCTTGCAGCGCATGATAGATGTCAGGCTTGCCTTGAAACACTTTTTCGACAGGCGTCAAATTATCGTCCAACTCGGCGAACCAGCCACCTGTTGCTGGGTCGATGAGGTGCCTACTTGCAAAGCTCCAAATACGGCGATACCAGGTTTCGAAAATCGGGTCTGCGCTGACTTTTTGCAAGACGGCGGCAGCTGCGATCCCTTCGCAGCAGGGCCACCAAAAGCGATCAGAAAAGACGGGCTGGTTATTCCAGTCAAGCGTGTAGAAGAAGCCCCCACGCACAACGTCCCAACCTGTTTCGCACGCGATTATGAACAAAGATTTTGCGGCTGTTAGCATCCAATCATGCGTTCGATGACCAAGCTCCCACAACTGCACCAAAAGTCGCGCCCATTCCAGCGCGTGACCAGGTGTAAGCCCATAAGGGCGAAACATCGGATCGCCCTTATAGTCGCGGTCAATATTCCACTGTGGATCAAAATGTTCGGCCACGCGCCAACCTTGAGAGCGGGCATGTCGGTTGATGATCAGTTCGGCTATTGATGTCGCCTTAGTCAAATAGGTTGCATCGCCCGTTGCCTCATAAGCAGCCATCAACGACTCGGTCAGATGCATGTTTGAGTTTTGGCCGCGATAATTGCTAAACACCGACCAATCTTGGTTATATTCTTCTGTAGCAGCCCCATTTTTTGCGTCCCAAAACCGGTCTTGCAAAATCTGGCTAATATCGGTCAAAAGTCGATCAGCGTCAGGATGACCTACCACTTTGGCGGATGCGGCGGCCAACAGCACAAAGGCATGGCCATAGGCCATCTTTGCTCCATCAACCGCGCCTAGGTCATTCACCTTCCAAAAATATCCCCCCGCGTGCGCGTCACGATGGTTCGACCACAAAAAGTCCAGCCCATGATCTATGGCATAATCCGCCCCAGGCAATCCGAGCTGATGACCAATCACTGCGCAATGCACCATACGGGTAGTTGCATGTAAGGAGCGCAGTTCGCCAAAGATTTCTTGGGCTGCAATAGGCGCTCCTTTTTGGTCAAGCGCATAAAATCCACCCGCAGAATTGATCGAGGCCGGCAGGAAAAAAGACAAAAGGTCGTGTGCCCTGTTAACCAACCACAAGCGGTGCAAAGGACGCGCAAGAAAGTTTGACCCTTGATTTAAGTGGCGCTCTGAGCACATGTCTTTGTCCTTGTGATTAGGTATTTGGACTCTGGTTCCAAGGCCGGTCACCAAAAACATCTTTTACTCGCGTCGGCAGGCCGATACGGTCTAAAATCTCAAAAAACGGTTTTGGGTCTAGCTCTTCAACATTTACCATATGTCCAATATCCCAAGTACCGTTCGCTATCAAAATAGCAGCCGCAACGGGCGGCACACCAGCTGTGTAAGAGATGCCTTGACTTCCAACCTCTTGATAGGCTTCAGCGTGATCGGCTACATTATAAATAAAAACTTCGACCTCTTGCCCATTTTTGGTGCCTTTAACCACGTCACCAATGCAAGTCTTGCCTTTATATTTGGGAGCAAGGCTGGCGGGGTCTGGTAATACGGCCTTCACCAGCTTTAGGGGCACAACTTCTAAGCCTTCAGCGGTGGTGACGGATTGTTCTGACAAAAGACCCAAGTTGTTCAACACTGTAAAAACATTGATATAGTGATCGCCAAAACCCATCCAAAAGCGCACATCGGCTTCCGGATAGTTTGCAGCAAGTGAGTGCACCTCATCGTGACCGGTCATATAGGTTTTTTGCGCGCCCACCACGGGCAGATCCCATGTCTTGCCAACTTCAAACATTTTATTGGCTTGCCATGCACCTTGCTGCCACGAATAAACCGTGCCCGTAAATTCACGAAAGTTGATTTCTGGGTCAAAATTGGTCGAGAACCACTCTCCATGCGTGCCCGCATTGATATCGACAATATCGATCGAAGTGACCTGATCCAGATAAGTATCGATCGCATATTTAGCATAAGCATTCACCACGCCCGGGTCAAAACCAATGCCCAAAATGGCCGTAACACCCGCTGCTTTGCACCGATCGCGGCGTTTCCATTCATAATTGCTATACCAAGGTGGATTTTCGCAGATTTTGTTTGGCTCTTCGTGAATGGCTGTGTCCATATAGGCCACGCCCGTTTCTATTGTGGCTTCAAGGACTGACATATTCACGAAAGGAGAACCGACGTTAATCACAATTTGCGCGCCCGTTTGCCTAATAAGTGCTATAATTGCTGCCGTGTCCATCGCGTCAACCTTATGAGCCATAAAGCTACCGCCACTCTTTAGGCTGCCCTTTTCAATCACGCTTGCCATAATCGCTTCGCATTTCTCAAGCGTCCGGCTGGCAATATGAATATCCCCCAAAACATCGTTATTTTGTGCCGCTTTATGCGCCACAACCTGAGCCACCCCACCAGCGCCTATGATAAGAACAGTGCGTTTCATGTCGGTTAAACTCCTTTTCCTTGCTATTTCTGAAATATATTATGACAGGTTTGAAACAAAATCATCGTAGCCAAAGCTACGCACCAGCCGCTCGGTCCCGTCCAACTCTCGGATAGCGATAGACGGCATTTGCACCCCATTGAACCAATTTTTCTTAACCATCGTATAACCCGCTGCATCTTGGATCGACAGGCGTTGCCCAGCTACCAACGGCGCTTCGAAATGGAATTCTCCGAAAATGTCTCCCGCCAAGCAAGATTTTCCGCAAACCATCCACTCATGCGCGCCCTCGTTCGGGGCCATTTTCGCACTTTCGCGGTAGATCAAAAGATCAAGCATATGTGCCTCGACGGAACTATCAACTATGGCCAGGTTTTTACCATTATTAAGCGTATCAAGCACAGTCAATTCAAGCGTGGTTGATTGCGTGATCGCCGCCTCTCCTGGCTCAAGGTATATTTGCACCTGATGTTTTTCAGAAAACTCTTTTAGCCTTTGAGCCAAGCGCATCAGCGGGTAGTTGGGGCCCGTAAAATGAATGCCACCTCCAAGGCTGATCCATTGCATTTTTTCAATCAACGACCCAAAACGGCCTTCAATCTGGCCCAACATCTCATCAAAACGTTCAAAACTGTGATTTTCGCAATTATTATGAAACATAAAACCAGAAATCAGAGGACAGATTGGTGCGATTTTGGCAGGGTCATGTTCACCCAATCGCGAAAAGGGGCGCGCCGGATCGGCCAAATCAAAAGTCGAGGTTGAGATCCCAGGATTGACCCTAAGACCCCGCATATGTCCGCGCGAAAGGGCCTCATACCGCTCTAACTGGCCAATTGAGTTAAAAATCACCTTGTCAGACGAGGCTAACACCTCGATCATTTCATGTTCGGCCCAAGCAACCGAGTATGCGTGGGTTTCACCTTTAAATTTTTCGCGCCCCAATTTCACCTCATAAAGAGAGGAGGAGGTGGTGCCGTCCATATAGTCAGACATAAAGTCAAAAACCGACCAGGTCGCAAAACATTTCAATGCCAAAAGGGCCTTGGCCCCCGAATTAGAACGTAACCAAGCGATCTTTTCCATGTTTGATAAAAGCAACGACTTATCAATCAGGTAATAGGGTGTTTTTATCATAGATAAGCCTTTCGCGCGAAAATAAGATTCGATTATTGCGGTGAAGGGTCTCGATACTTGATTTTTTCAAAGGGATAAACAGCGATCCTTGTAAATAATTTATGACGCGCCCCTGAGCAATACGCCCAGATTAGGGCTTGATTTCAACCCCTGCCTTAGCATTAGCTTGGGCTAAGATTTGAAAGGGCGGCCATGCAAATCAAGACAGATTTTCCTCATGAAACGTTAGATATTCCCGATATGTCGATTGTGCTGCCCGATGGCTGCCGCTTGTCGGCGCGGGCGTTCATGCCAAAAGGTGCAACCCAAGGCCATCCATTCCCTGCCATTCTTGAATTTCTACCCTACCGCAAACGCGACGGAACCGCCGTGCGTGACGCGCTGACACATCCTTATTTCGCCGGGCATGGTTATGTTTGTTTGCGCGTTGATATGCGCGGCAATGGTGACAGCGACGGATTGATGGCCGATGAATATTCTCCGCAAGAGCTGCAAGACGCCTTTGATGTCATCGCTTGGATTACCGACCAGCCTTGGTCAAATGGCGCGGTGGGTATGATGGGTATCAGCTGGGGTGGATTTAACGCCCTACAAGTCGCCGCGCTTGAACCAAAAGCACTTAAAGCCATCATCACTCTTTGCTCGACCGTTGATCGATATCATGATGATATTCACTTTAAAGGTGGCTGTTTGTTGAATGAGAATTTGGGATGGGGGGCGACCATGTGGTCTTATTCCTCGCGACCGCCCGATCCGGCATTGGTGGGCAACTCATGGCGAAAAATGTGGCTAGAAAGGTTGAAAGCTAATCCGTTCTTGCCCGAACTCTGGTTGCACCATCAAAGACGCGATGCCTATTGGAAACACGGATCGGTCGTCGAAAATTATGCCTCGATCAAAGCCGCAACCCTGGCAGTTGGAGGCTGGGGTGACGCTTATAAAAATGCCGTGCCTGCTTTGCTTGAAAGTCTAAGCGCGCCCGTCAAAGGGATCATCGGCCCTTGGGTGCATAAATATCCTCATTTCGCCGTGCCAGAACCCCGCATCGGCTTTTTACAAGAGGCGCTGCGTTGGTGGGATCGCTGGCTTTTGGGTAAGCAAACCGATGTCGAAAACGACCCAGATCTACGCGCCTATATGATGGACGGCGTCCGCCCTGCGGCCTGGTATGAGCAGCGCCCCGGCCATTGGGCAAGTGAGAGAACGTGGCCCTCAACGGATATAAGCCACGTGTCTTATCACTTAAACGGCGCACAAAAACTGGGGCATGAGGTCGAAAAATTTGAACAGCTTATCGCCTCACCAGCACATTGCGGTGGTGCATCGGGGGAATACTGCGCGATTTGGCTTGGCCCTGAAATGCCCAACGATCAGCGCAGTGATGATGCGATGTCTGCCTGTTTTGACACTGTATTAGACGCTGATTTCGCCCTTTTGGGCGCGCCTAAACTACGCCTTAGCCTGGTGCCGCAAACCGACTGCGGTCAGATCATCGTACGGCTTAATCATGTACACCCTGACGGCGCCTCAACGCGGGTGACCTACGGGGTTTTGAATTTAACCCATCACCTAAGTCACGCCCAGCCAAGCGCGCTTGTTCCAGGACAAGCGATTGAGGTTGAGCTAACACTAGATCATATTGGCTACCGTTTGCCAAAAGGGCACCGTTTAAGGGTGGCCATTTCAACCGCCTATTGGCCACTTTTATGGCCCACACCCAAAGCGGCCCCCGTGGTCTTGACCGCAGGCACCCTGACCCTGCCCAAGCGACCCCTCACAAAGCACAGCGCCGAATGGCACTTTGAGCCGGCTGAAACATCAACCCCCCTTAAAGCCACCCAAATCAAACCCGCCCATCACATCAGACGAAATGAGGTTGACCAACGCACGGGTCTCGTCAGCCTGATTATCGAAGATGATTTTGGTACCTCGCACATCGACGATCATGGCCTCATCTCAGGCAGTACTGCACGTGAACGCTGGGACATTCACCCAGACAACCCGATTTCGGCTAAAGGTCACGCCCACTGGACGCAAACAAACGCCCGAGATAATGGCTGGGCCGTTAGGACCGAAGCGCTTTGCGGCATGCACGCCGATGAACAAAGCTTTCATCTTTGGGCTGAGATGTCGGCCTTTGAAACTAACCCAGACGGGAAGGAAGAACAGGTTTTTCACGAACATCAAAACTGGTCCGTGCCCCGCGACTTTATGTAACAAAAACAGGAGAGGGAGAGCGGGGCTTTTTATAACCATCTGGACAGACATCAATAATGCCTATGCTATGGGGCCCACGATGTTGACGACCCTTGATAGCGACTATAGTATCTTGGGACCTGAGATCGTTTGCTGCGTTTTAACATTTTTTAGAGGCATCCACTTTCTTTGCAAACCAAAAAATATCATGAGCCCTCATCTCGGCCCATGATATAGTTGTAATGAATTGATGTTTAATATCAAGAAGGTTAGCTTTTAATAAAATGATCTATGTCATGAATAAGAGCAAAAAATCAAACAGATTCTGGTCTTCACCGCACTGGACAAGCGGCTTGGTTCTGACCTTAGCCGCGATTTTCATCACAGCCACCTGTAACATCACAATGTTTCAAAAGCTGTTTGATTGGTATGTTCTAACCGATACCAAACTGATTTACATTTTGTCCTTGGTGGTTATTCAAACCTTGCTGCTGGTATTGGTTTTTTCGGTTTTAACAGCGTTTTTCGCCTTTCGGACAATTTTAGCCACCATATTAATGATCTCGGCTTTTTCGGCATATTTTGTTGATAGCTTCGGTGTAATTATCGACCGAGAGATGCTTATCAACGCCATCCAAACCGATCCAGCTGAAGCCTCGGCCCTATTTTCGCCACGCTTTCTTTTATATTTTATGGGCATTTTTCTATTGCCAAGCATATTCTTGTTTAAAATCAAAATGACCGCCCAAGGGCTTTTGAAACGTTTAAAATCAAATGTGATCTATGGCGTTGGTTCGTTGGCCCTTATTGTGGCTATTGTTTTTTCTTTTTACCCTTTCTACGCCTCATTCTTTCGCGAACAGTTGGTGATACGCGTCTACTCAAACCCGATGGCGGCGATGTACGGCGTTATTCAGGTGGCGCAAAAAGATTATTTCACCGGCACGCCACCCTTTACCCCAATCGCAAGTGACGCGCACAAACCCACAGGTGGCCCCCGTAAATTGGTAATTATGGTGGTGGGCGAAACAGCGCGCGCCGATCGTTTCTCGATGAACGGCTATGCGCGCAAAACCAACCCACTATTAGAACAATCAGGCATAATCAGCTTTTCAGATGCCAGTTCTTGCGGAACCAGTACAGCTTATTCGGTGCCTTGTATGTTCGCCCAAGAAGGGCGCGCCCAATATAACCGTAGGGCTGCTGCCTATAGGGGCAATGCCCTTGACGTTCTGGCCGATGTGGGCACCCATGTTTATTGGCGCGACAATAACTCTGACTCCAAAGACGTCGCCAACCGCGTCAATTACAAAAGCTTTAAAAGTCCCCCAACCAACACGATCTGTGACCCCGAGTGCCGCGACGTTGGAATGTTGGTAGGGCTTGATACCCTAATCGAGACGCAAGATAGCGGTGATTTTATCTTTGTCTTGCACCAAATGGGCAGCCATGGACCCACCTATTGGCAGCGCGTGCCCGATGGTTTTCAAAAGTTTCAACCCATTTGCACCTCCAGCCAGCTTGATCAGTGCAGCCCAGAGCAAATCAACAACAGCTATGACAATACAATTTTTTACACCGATTATTTTCTGGCACAAACAATTGAGTTCTTGAAAGCCTATGATGATCGTTTTGAGACGACGCTGCTTTACGCCTCTGACCATGGAGAGTCTTTGGGTGAAAATGGACTTTATCTGCATGGAATGCCCTATAGCATGGCACCAGTTGCCCAAACCCATGTGCCCGTGATGATGTGGCTTGGCGCGCGACATAGTCCAATCAAAAAAAAGCTGCTGTTAGCTCATGCCGACAAGCCCATTTCACATGACAATCTCTTTCACAGTTTGCTGGGCCTGTTTGGCGTTGAAACATCCGCTTATTTACCACAAAAAGATCTATTAAATTCGGCATTGGAATAATCGCCCAAGGGGTCATCCGTGAAAAACAACAAACAAGCCTTTCAAACAAACCTGACGGGTTTTGCACATTTCCGCCACGCAGCGCTTTGGTCGCTGCGGGGTTTGCTCAGCGTTTATCGAGGCGAGGCTGCCTTTCGGCAAGAGTTGGTCTTAGTCGCGGCGATGCTGCCCTTGGGCCTTTGGCTTGGGGAAACCAAGGTTGAGCGTGCGCTTTTAACGGTATCGCCTTTGCTGATTTTGGTGGTTGAGCTTTTGAACACCGCCATTGAATCGGCAATCGACCGTATCGGACCAGAATATCATGAGCTGTCAGGTCGCGCCAAAGACATAGGCTCAGCTGCGGTGTTTGTGACCCTTTGTGCCGTTGGACTTTTGTGGGCCATTCTCTTGTTTCCGGCCTTATGAGCAGAATCGCCGAAACCGACCTTTATGAGCCTATCAAATCCTATCTGAACGGCTTGGGATATGACGTAAAATCGGAGGTGAGACACGCCGATATTGTCGCCATAAAAGCCGGCGCACCCCCCCTGATTGTGGAAATGAAAACTAGCTTTTCCCTGACATTGCTGCACCAAGCTACTGCTCGTCAAACGCTTAGTGATTGTGTGTTTGTTGCGGTGGCCCGTTGGCGCGGCAAAGTGGGGTGGAAGGCGTTTAAAGCCAATCTTGGTCTTTGTAAAAAGTTAGGCCTTGGGGTGCTGTCGGTCGATGTAACCACACAGTTAGTAACGCTGCATATCAATCCAGGGCCCACAGGCTCTCCCAAAAACAACCGTCGCACCGCCAAAGTTCTGGCAGAGTTTCACGCCCGCAAAGGTGACCCAAATTTAGGCGGCAAGCGAGGGCAGATCATGACTGCTTACCGCCAAGATGCGCTTTTATGTTTACGGGCCTTATCAACAGTTGAAACAGTGTCGGGCGCACAAATTTGTAAAGAAACGGGCATGAGGCGCGCCACAAAACTTATGGCCGACAATCACTATGGCTGGTTTGAGCGCGCGTCGCGCGGCCTTTACCGCCTAAGTACCTCTGGAAAAACCGCCGCCGACCAGCTGGTGAAGACGCCTGATTAATTGACCTTGCGCGCCAGATCTTCAACATCCGTAATACAGACCTCCGGAACAACTGACTCTGATTGTGAGGGCATGTCTGACTTTGGGGCACCTACCAAAAGCGGCAAAAGCTCGGCTTGGGTTGGACTTGGGCTGGTAGACTGTACTGGTTCGCGCCAAGTCAGCGTATCAAAGGCCGCGCAGTTTTGGCAATTGGGCTGCCACTGCGTATGAATGGACTGGCATTTGTCGCAGCACCATTGCTGCCCACGCGACGCGCTAAGCGCTTTGGTCAACCACCCGCGGACCACGGAATCATCAGCCCCTTCGCCACGCTCAATCGCGGCCATTATGGCTAATGACCGGGTGGTTGGATGGCGCGTGGCAGTATCGCCCAGCGTGCGCCGCGCAGCGGGGAAGTCTTCGTTGGCGATATTGAGCTCGGCCATCAGCATAAGGGTTTCATCATCATTAGGATGCGCCGCACTTAAAAGCTTAAAACGTTTCAAACGGTCATTTGGGGTTTCATCAGGAGTAATATCTGCAAAAGCCACCGCCAAATCAGGATGAGGCCGCGCTTCCCATGCTTTTTTCAAAACCCGCGTGGCATTTTTAGAATCGGACTTGCCAATATAATGGCGCGCAGCCATAACGGCGGCCGGGATCAGGTCAGGCGAAAGCTTATTGGCCTCAATCGCAGCTTCTCGCTCTTCGATCGAGGAACCGTCAGCCACCAAAACGCTCGCCTCTTGCAAAGCCATGATCGCATCTCGGCGCCGATAGACATCGCGGGGCAAAAGGCCTGACTTCAGCTTGGAAACCAAGGTGGCACGCGCGCCTTTCCAATCTGCTTGGGTGGACTGCAACTCTAGCAGAACATCTTGAGTCTGGGCATGGCGGGGGCGCAATTCATAGGCTTTTTGCGCTAGCTTTAGGGCCGTTTCAGTGTCACCATCTTCTATCTTTTGCAACATCAGCCCGCGTACGCCGACAAAACGGGTTTTATCATCACCGATCAGGTCCATATAAGCTTGGGTTGCGCGGCCGCGATCACCCGCTTGTTCAGCGGCTTGGGCGATTAATAGCGTAGTCAACTCTGGCCGATCTAGAAATTTCGCGGCTTTGCTGGCACGGCTTAACGCCAAGCGCGGCTCGCCCGAAGCAAGGGCGATTAAACTATCAGACAGGGCCGCAAGGCCTTTGCGCTCTTTGTTTCGAGAAAAATAGCGGCTCAGGGCGGTTTCATCACCTGTCAAAAACCGCAAAATCGCACCTAAAAAGCCCAAAGTCACCAACGAAAGCCACATCAAAAGCCCCAAAACAAGCGCCAAAAGCGCGCCTTGCAGCGGGCCTATGAGAAACTCATAGCCGCCCGCCGTCACGCTAAAGACCGAACCACTTTCCGATAAGGCTGCCGCCCCTAAGGCAAGGGCCGCAACGGCGCTGACAAAGAACAGCAGCTTTAGCAGTGACCACAACATGGCAAACCCCTATCTTTGCGCCATTTCAGTAGCAAGGTTGGCGAAAGCCGCGTTTGCAGCTAGATAAGCGTCGGCAAGGTCGCTCCAAGACAGCAAGATCGTCTGCGCCTTGACAGGCAATGTCGCAATTTCACTTACCGCAAGCGCCACACGACCTTGGCGCAAAGCCTGGACTGCGCGTGACAAAATCGCATCAGGGTCCATACCTTGTTGGGGGGTCAGGGCCCGCGCACCACTTTGGACCCGCAAAAAGCCCATCAGTTTTTCAACAGGTGTTTGATCCACACGTGGCGCTAAAGCAGCCTTCAGAGCGGGGCGGGCTTGTTCGTCCAACAGCGCACTTAACTCATCTAAACTGCGCACCCCTTGCTCGCCAAACGGATCAAGGTCGCGCGTGTCAAACCCAAGGGCCGCAATTTGCGCAAGTGGATCGGAAAAAGTACGCCCTGCGTTTAACGCCAGCTGCAGCTCAGCCAAAGCCAAACGCGCGGCCGCCAAACGACCCAGATCTAGGTTTTGGGCCAAAATCGCATCAGCCGATGGCAAGGCCGCGGCGATTTGCGCAAGGGCTGCACTGGTGGCTTGGTCTAATGCTGCTTGGCTTTCTAAGGAAAGCGTTGCCTTATTTGCAGGCTGCGCCTTTAGTGCGGCAAGCTGGAGACCAAGGGCATCTAACCTAGCGCTCATATCAGCTGCGGTTTCGGCGCTTTCGCGAGTAACGCCCTCAAGCCGACTGTCAAATGCGGCTAGGGAACTGCCCGTATCCGGCAGGGCAGCTATGGTTAGTGTAAGACCGTCAATTTGATTCTGCAAATCGGCAATCTGCCCTTCGGTTACAAGCGGGGTCGTCTGGGGGCTTAGAACAAAATAGGCCACACCAAAACCCACGCCACCTGCGATAAATCCAAGCGCCGCTGCGGTTAGCAAAAGCGGGGCTTTTCTCAGGGTAGGAGTGGCCATTTTAGCTGCTTCATTTGACTTTCGCACCACGGGTCTGGTCTTGTCTTTTGACAAAGCGGGTTCTGCCGAAGCGCTGTCTGGTAGATCTTGCACCATTTGGCATCCTTTGTCGTAAGGTGGCTATAGAAACAACCTAGCCACTAAGGGCGCCGCACTCAAGCGCTAGGGGCGATCTTTTTGCGTAACCAAATCTGCCAAGACGTCAACCATCGCCGCCAAATCGGGCCGCGCTGCAATATGGAGGCGCGCGCCGCCAAAACCCCCACATTCAAGTGCCACCGAAGACGAGAGCGCCGCAATGACCACGGGGGCTGGATCTTTTAACTTTTGATATTCTTGCACCGCAATTTGCGCCGAGCGCGGCGAAAAAAGCGGTAAATACACGGTCTCTGTGCCAGAAAGGGCTATGCACGCCTCATGCGTTAGGGGTTGGGGGTCTTGGGAATAGACGACTAGCGCAGTAGTTTTGGTGCCGCAATTGGTTAACATTTGTGCTAGATTGCCGCGCTGGTCTGCGCCACGCAGATGAATAAGTGGCCCGCGTCCACGGTTGCGCAAAATTAAATCAACCAAATCTTGTCCATCACCGGCGGCAGAAATGGCTTTAAGGCCCAGCTTCTCCGCCTCTTGCGCAGTTTGATCACCCACGCACCAAGCAATAGCCCCTTTGGCTAATTTGTCACGCGCACCCATCTGCGCAAAGGCCTGCACCCCAGTTTGCGAGGAAAAGATCACCCCCTCAAACATTTGCTTTGGCAACTTGCGGTCTAAAAGTCGCGGGGTAAGCAACGGGGAGTAGATCACTTCGACCAAAGGGCCAAAGCGTGCAGTCAGCGCCTGTCCAAACTGTTCAGCCTGCAGCGCAGGGCGGGTGACAAGAAACAGTGAGGTTTTAGATTGTTCGTTCATATATAAGCTGTTACTTGCAAGATACGTTTTGCGCAACGGGCAGTTATGATCAAAACATTGACTTTTTTAGGAATTGAAAGCAGCTGTGACGATACAGCCGCTGCAATTGTGCGCAACAGCTCAAGCCAAGGGCCAGAGATCCTTTCCTCGGTGGTTGATGGGCAAACGGCGATCCATGCCGCCTTTGGTGGTGTGGTGCCCGAACTTGCCGCCCGCGCCCATGCCGAGCGAATCGATCATTGCATTGAAAAGGCTCTGTCGAAAGCCCATCTTAGCTTTGCAGACCTAGACGCTATTGCAGTAACAGCTGGGCCTGGCTTGATTGGTGGAGTTTTGTCGGGTGTTATGTGCGCCAAGGGCTTATCGGCTGCCTTGGGTTTGCCGCTGATAGGGGTCAATCATCTGGCGGGCCATGCTTTAACTCCGCGTTTGACCGATGGGCTGGCCTTCCCCTACATCATGCTTTTGGTCTCGGGGGGACATTGCCAGTTTTTATATGTCGAGCAGGCAGATCTATTTACAAGACTAGGGGCCTCAATCGATGACGCTCCGGGTGAGGCCTTTGATAAAATTGCGAAAATCCTTGGCCTTGCGCAACCAGGAGGCCCCGAGGTTGAGCGTGTGGCCCAAAGCGGCGATCCAAAACGCTTTGCCTTGCCGCGCCCACTTTTGGATCGGGCGGGGTGTGATATGTCCTTTTCAGGCCTAAAAACCGCCGTGTTGCGGTTGCGCAACAGTTTGGTGACCACCCAAGGTGGGCTTACTTTGCAAGATCGCGCCGATATTTGTGCTGGCTTTCAAGCGGCAGTAACGGACGTCTTGGCCGAAAAATCACGCCGCGCCCTAGCGCTTTTGCCCAATGTGACCAATTTCGCAGTTGCAGGTGGTGTCGCGGCCAATGGCCCGATTAGAGCAGCTCTAAAAGAACTTTGTGACAGGAAAACCGTGGGCTTTCTAGCCCCACCACTTGCACTTTGTACCGATAATGCAGCGATGATTGCCTGGGCTGGACTTGAGCGCTACGCTCTAGGCTACCGCGATGATTTAACACTTTCGGCGCGACCAAGATGGCCGCTTGATGTCACCAGCCCTGCCCTGCTTGGGTCGGGCAAAAAAGGCGCAAAAGCCTAAAGAGAGAAAAGATGAGAGTAGCCATTATTTGCAAAGATAAACCCGGCGCTTTACAAATTCGCCTTGATACCCGCCCTGACCATGCTGCCTATTTGAAAACAGGCAATATGGTCGAAATGGCAGGGCCTTTGCTAGATGAGCAGGATCAAATGTGTGGATCATTGATTATTTTAAAAGTCGAAAATATGACCCAAGCTCATGATTGGGTCGGAAGTGATCCATACGGGTTGGCGGGGCTTTTTCAATCTGTAATGATTAAAGAATGGAATAAGGTTATAGGCTGATGGCGTTTTGGCTATTTAAGTCGGAGCCCGCCAGTTGGAGCTGGCAAAACCAGCTTGCGCGTGGCGCAATGGGCGAAGAATGGAGCGGGATCCGTAACTACCAGGCCCGCAACAATATGCGCATGATGCAGCTGGGCGATCAGGGGTTTTTCTACCATTCAAACCAAGGCAAAGAGATTGTGGGTGTTGTCGCAGTTTGCGCCCTGTCCGCACCTGACAGCACAAGCGATGATCCGCGCTGGGATTGCATCCAGTTAAAGGCAATAGCACCGCTAAAGCGGCCGGTTTCTCTTCAAAGCTGCAAAGCGCATCCGAATTTGCAAAATATGGCTTTGGTAGCCTTTTCGCGGTTGTCAGTGCAGCCCGTCACAAAGTCTGAGTGGGATATTATTATCGCCATGTCGCTGACTTAAACGGCCCGCAGGCTTTAATCCTAAGCGCCGCAAAAGCGGCGCCTAGGGGTTTCAATCAATAGCGGTAATGTTCTGATTTGAATGGCCCTTCAACCTTAACGCCGATATAGTCGGCTTGGTCTTTGCGCAGTTCAGTCAGTTTCACGCCAATTTTTTTCAAGTGCAAACGGGCTACTTTTTCATCAAGCTCTTTGGGCAGGATATAAACGCCAGGCTGGTATTCGGACGCTTTGGTCCAGAGTTCAATCTGCGCCAAAACCTGATTGGTAAAGCTAGCCGACATCACGAAGGAAGGATGGCCAGTGGCATTGCCTAGGTTGAGCAAGCGCCCCTCAGACAAAAGAATGATCCGCGCGCCTGAAGGCATTTCGATCATATCAACTTGGTCTTTGATATTGGTCCATTTGTGGTTTTTAAGCGCCGCAACTTGGATTTCATTATCGAAATGGCCAATATTGCCCACAATCGCCATATCCTTCATTTCGCGGATATGTTCGATGCGGATCACATCTTTATTGCCCGTGGTGGTGATGAAAATATCGGCATTGGCCAATTCATCTTCCAACAAGGTCACTTCAAAACCGTCCATCGCGGCTTGCAAGGCGCAGATCGGATCAACTTCGGTCACTTTCACACGCGCACCAGCGCCGCGCAGACTTGCAGCGGAACCTTTGCCCACGTCACCGTAGCCACATACAACCGCCACCTTTCCCGCCATCATCGTGTCGGTCGCGCGGCGAATACCGTCAACCAGCGATTCTTTGCAGCCGTATTTATTGTCAAACTTCGATTTGGTAACGGAATCGTTCACGTTGATTGCAGGAAAAGGCAAGCGGCCTGCTTTGTGCAAATCATAAAGGCGGTGCACGCCTGTGGTGGTTTCTTCCGACACGCCTTGGATTGCGTCGCGCTGTTTGGTGAACCAACCTGGGCTGGCTTTCAGGCGTTTTTTGATTTGGTTGAACAAGCAAACCTCTTCATCCGAGGTGGGCACTTCAATAATCTCCGTTTCGCCCGCTTCAACGCGTGCGCCGATCAAAATATACATGGTGGCATCGCCGCCATCATCCAGGATCATGTTACACGTACCGCCTTCGCCACCGAACTGAAAGATTTTGTCGGTATAGGTCCAGTAATCTTCAAGTGTTTCGCCTTTGATCGCGAAAACGGGCGTGCCGCCTGCGGCAATAGCTGCGGCGGCGTGGTCTTGGGTCGAGAAAATATTGCACGAAGCCCACCGCACATCAGCGCCCAGCGCGTTTAGAGTTTCAATTAGTGCTGCTGTTTGAATGGTCATGTGCAAGCTGCCCGCAATGCGCGCCCCTCTAAGTGGCTGACTTGCCCCAAATTCTTCGCGCAGCGCCATCAGGCCGGGCATTTCTGTTTCGGCAATGGTCAACTCTTTGCGGCCAAACTCTGCCAAAGCAATATCTTTAACTATATAATCTAGCGACATTCTCATCTCCAAAATCAAGGTTTCCGCGTGGCTAGCACAGATAGCCCATCTCGACAACATGTTATAAAACTTGGTAGCAGGTGTAAAAGGGGGCGCAGATCATGGTGCAAAAACGGGCGTGGCAGCGGATGCTGTCAGGGCGCAGGCTAGACCTACTTGATCCCACTGCTGTGGATGTTGAAATCGAAGATATTGCCCACGGATTGGCCTTTGTGGCGCGCTGGAATGGGCAAACCAAGGGCGACTGGCCCTATTCGGTGGCGGAACATTCGCTGCTTGTCGAAAAGATCTTTACAAATCTAAACCCGAATATCGATGCAAAATGGCAGCTGATGGCGCTTTTACATGATGCGCCTGAATATGTGATCGGCGATATGATCAGCCCCGTCAAAGCGGCCATCGGTACAGGATATGAGGCGCTGGATCTACGCCTGACCGAAGCCATCCACCGACGCTTTGGCCTACCTGCCCAAACGCCAAGCCTGATCAAAAAGGCAATCAAAGCGGCAGATGTGATCTCGGCGTGGTTAGAGGCTGTGCAAATCGCAGGCTTTTCACAAGATGAGGCCAATAAATATTTTGGCAAACATGAGGCTGCCTTGCTGAAACAATTTGATATCAAGCTGCGACCCCCAAAGCCCGTTCGCGAAGATTTTATTACACGCGCAGCTATTTTATGTGCGCGGCTTAATTGATAGCAAACTGAAATTTTATCGGACGACATGCCCCTGGAAATTGCGGCGCTAAACCTTTTTGGCGTACTGCCACGGCCTGACCATTTTTCGCTTTTTTTATTAGGGTTTGCATATCTTGGTATCGCGGGCGCACCTTTGAGCACGATGTTTGCACCCATCATCTCGGCTAAAGAAAAACCCAGATCCTCAGCTTTTGAAGGTAGTTCAGCCAATGCAACGAGCGCTTGTAGAGATTTAAGATCTTTTAACGACAAAGTGTCTAGATCAAGCTTCATACCATAATCTTTTTCACTCAGACCTACGACCTCATAGATAAAATAAACAAAGAATTGAATTAATATGGCGGTTTTAAATTATTTCGGGCTACGTTTTGCCAATATGCGCTGCAAAGTCCGCCGATGCATATTCAAACGTCGCGCAGTCTCTGAAACATTGCGATCGCACATTTCATAAATACGTTGGATATGCTCCCACCGAACCCGATCGGCTGACATGGGGTTTTCTGGCGGGCCAGGGATGCTTTCACCCCTGGACAAAAGTGCGCGAGCCACTTCGTCGGCGTCGGCGGGCTTGGCCAAATAATCAATCGCACCAATTTTAACAGCAGCCACGGCCGTTGCAATCGCACCGTAGCCCGTTAAAACTATAATCTTACAATCGCCGCGCAATTCGCGCAAGGCCTCAACTACGTCTAGGCCATTACCGTCTTCAAGGCGCAAATCAACTACTGCATAGCTGGGAGGA